>VBOZ01000008.1:0-73349 GCA_005893305.1 Candidatus Eisenbacteria bacterium
CTCGAGGTCCGGCTCCCGTGGTGCGGCGCCTTGAGCACCGAGACCGGGCCAAGGCGAGGAAGCACGGCCGCCTCCCCCGCCGACTCGAGGTCGCCGGCGAGGAGAATCGAGGCGCCGGCCGCGCGAAGCGTGGCGGCGAGGGAGCGATCGTTCTCACCCCCGGATTCCAGGCCGCGCATGATCTCGATCGTGGAGCGTCCCGGAAGCGCGAGGGAGGAGTCGCGGGAGAGCGGAACCAGCCGTCCTCCCCCTCGCCGGAGGGCCGCCCGGAGCCGGAGGCGCCACGCTCCGGACGAATCGCTTCCGTTCTCGATCAACGCTCCGATCCATCGCCGCCGGGCCAGCCACGCGAAGCCGCCGAAGTGATCGAGGTGCGCGTGCGAGAGGATGGCCACGGTGGCGCGTCCCCTACCCTCCAGGCGAAGAGCCGGCTCGATGACGAGCTCCCCGGCGTCCCGTCCGTCGTCGGCGGGACCGGCATCCACGAGGATCGACTCTCCGCCCGGGAGACCGATCCACGTTGCGTCTCCCTGCCCGACGTCGAGCGAGAGCACCACGGCTTGCTCCTGGGACGGTGCCGGCCCGGGCCAGCGCGGCGCCAGCGGCACAAGCGCCGCGAGCGCGAGCGCTCCCAGCGACCACCGCGCGGCGGAGCCCCGAGGCGGATCACCGCCCCGCGCCGCCTCGGCGCGGGCCCACGCGGCAAGGAGCGCCACGAGCGCGACGGCGATCCACGCGACGGGCGCCAGTCCGGGCACGAGCCACGGTGAGAGGAGGCCCGCGCCGCGATCGTTCAACGTGAGGAGCAGGAGACCCGACGCATCCAGCGCGCCCGCGCCCATCGCGGCGACCGCGGTCGGGCACGCGGCCCGGAGGAAGAGAAAGAAGATCGCCTCCGCCATGAAGAGCGTGCAGAGCGGGATCACGGCCAGGTTGAGGAAGATTCCGATCACCGGCACCGCGCCGAAGAGCCGCGATTGAATTCCCGTGGTCCCGGCCGTCGCGCCGCCGCTCTGTAGAAAAAGCGACCAGGTCCCGCGCGCCCACGACTGAAGGCACGACCGAATCCTCCCTCCTCCGTTCCGGCTCTCTCCGGGAAGGCGCGAGAGGACACCCGACGCGCCGAGGCCGAGGACCGCCGCGAAGGAGAGCTGGAAGCCGGGATCGAGAACCGAAGCGGGGTCGAGGAGATGGAGGATCAGCCCGGCCAGTCCCCACGCCGCGAACGGCCGGACCACCTGCCCCCACGCACGGCCGCTCCTCACCGCGGTCCACAGGACCGCCGACCGAATCGCGGAGGCCGGCGCCCCAACCAGGGCCACGTATCCCCAGAGCGAGAAGAGCTCGAGCCCGATCGCGGGAACCGCCGGCATGCGGAGCGCGGTCGCGAAGAGCGAGAGGAACCCCGCCAGGATGCAGACGTGAAGTCCGGAGATCGAGAGGAGGTGAATCGTCCCTCCGTCGCGGAACGAGTCGCGCATCGCCGGCGAGATCCCGGAGCGGTCGCCGAGGAGCATCCCCCTCGCGAGGGCCGCGACCGGAGGGCTCACGGCGGCGGCGAGCTGGCGCGCGACACGGTCGCGCACGATCGCGCCGAAGTCGCCGCCGCGCTCGGGCGGATCGGCCGGGGCCGACGGCGAGAGCGGATCGACCGAGATCGTGCCCGCCATCCCGAGCGCCGTGAGCCATCGCCCGGGGGCGGCCCCGCCCGGGTTGCGCGCATCCTCCGGCGGCCGGTAGGCGCCCGAGATCCGGAGCCAGAGCCCGGGAACGATCCATCGCGGGGCGATCGTCGAATCGCGCCACCGGAGGAGAAGCCGCGCCCGGCACTCCCTCTCCGCGCCTCCGACCCGCGCGCGGCGCGCCTCGAACAGGACCGAGGGCGGCTCGGCGTCGATCGCGGCGGTATCGAGCACCTTTCCTTCGAGCACGACCGCTACTTCCCGCGGATGGACCGGGAGCGGCCACGCGGCCCGGTCCGACTCCGCGCCCAGCGCCGCACCCGCGAGCAGGAGGGAAATCCACCCCGCGGCCGCTTCCGCGCGCCGCGCGTGTCGCGGGTCGAATCCGATTCCCGATCGCGACCGGATCGCGACGGCCGCGGCGAGCGAGACCGCGCCCATGGCGATCGCGAGCGCCCGCGAGCCGCTCTCCACGACCGCCGGAACCGGCGTCAGCGAGGAGACAAGGTGTCCCGCGCAGATCGGAAGCCAGAGCGCCACCGGCGCCGGCACGACGAGACGAGGCCAGCCTGGACGCATGCCGCGTCCCTTGTCCGGGGAGGAGAACGGTTCTGACGGCTGGGGAGGAGCGCCGCCCTACAGCTTGACGCGGACGGTGTAGATCTCGGAGAAGGTCTCGCGGCCGGCCGTGCCGGTCGCCTTGAAGAAGAACCGAACCTGGCGCGCGTTGCTGCGCAGGACTTCGGGAGGAAGGAGCGCGGCGAACGTGCGCGTGCCCTCCTCGAGCCGGGTCATCCGCTTCGCCTGGAACGACCCGCCGGGCGCCGCCGCGTAGAGCCAGAGCGCCATCGAGGGATCCCACTCCGAGGTCGGCAGCGCGATCGTGAGCGGCATCGGGTTCGTCACGTCGATGGCGTCCGGAGGATCGAAGTGGAGCGGCTCCTCCGAGCGCGCGCCGAACTCGGCCGTGACGAAATGCTCCCCGCCCGCCTTCACCTCCAGCACGGTGACCTGCGGCGGGAAACCCCGGCGCGCCACACGCACGCTGTGCGTTCCCGGCTTCAGATCCACGGTGGCGGGCGTCACGCCGCGCGCTACCCCGTCGACCCAGTACGGATCGCCTCTCCCGGATTCGAATCCCGAGTCGCCCAGGATCGCCGTCCGGATCGTGATCTTTCCGTTCTCGGGCACCGGTCCCGGATTTCCGACCAGCTCCACCGGGCGGTCGCGAAGCACCTCGACCTCCTGGGCGCTGGTGGTGAGGCCCGGCCCGCCGAACCGAACGAGATGCCGACCGACGACGACTTGCGGAAGGGAGAGCGGGGTCGTGCCGGCGTAGACACCGTCCACGTAGACATCCAGCACCCGCGACGGCTCCGACGAGCGGAACGAGGCGACGCCGAAGAGAGCGGGGTGCACGGTCAGGCGCGAGCCGGGCGTGATCTCCACCGTGTCGCGCCACGCGCCCCACGGGCCCCAATCCAGCTCCACGCGATGGAGCCCCGCGTCCATGGTGACGCCCGCGAGCGGCGTCTTCCCGTCGAGCGTCACGCCGTCCACGCGGACGGTCGCTCCCGGTGGATCGGAGAAGATGTCGGCGAGTCCGGTCGCGGCCGTCACCACCCCAGGCGCGGGCGCGTGGCCGCGATTCGTGCCCAGGATCCCCGGCACGAGCGACCGCACGAGCAGCGCCAGCGCTACGATCGCGAGGGCGCCGCCGGCCGAGAGCGCGAGCGGCTCGTACCACGGACGCTCCTCGCCGACCGGCGCGAGGGCGGCGGGACGTGAGGGGCGCGGCGACCGTTCCTTCCGCCACTCCGTGTCGTCCGCCGGAACCTGCCAGGAATCGAGAGCCGTCGGCCGTTCCGGAAGCTCGCGCGGCGCCTCCGGAGGCTCCATGTCCGCCCGGGCTTGCTCCGCCTCGATTTCATGAGGCTCCGCTTCGATCGCCGGGAGCTCCGCTTCGGTCGCCGGCAGCTCCGCCTCGACGAATCCGCCCGACTCCGGAAATTCCGCCGCCACCGAGCCCTGGTACGCGGCACCGTCGTCACGGACTTCGATCGCGTCTAAATCCATATCCGCTGGCTCGATCTCTTCCGCATCGAAATCGAGCAGCCCGCCCCGGATGAGCTCTCCCTTTCCCCACCCGCTGTCGCGCGGAGGCGGATCGATCTGGGGCGGCTCCCGGTACGGCGGCTCGGGGCGCGGCGGCTCCATCCGATGCGATCCGCCCCAATCGGCCGCGCCTCCCACGAGTTCGACCTCGTTGAGCGGCTCCTCGAGAATCGAGGGAGCAAACGCGTCCACGATCGATTCGAGCGATTCGGCCGTCTCGACGATCGATTCCGATTCCGACGGCTCGAGAATTCGAATCGCGATCCGGCCGCGGTCGGACGCTCCTTCGACGCCCGCGCGGAGAAGCTGCGCGCCGTCGCGCGCCATCGCGAGATCCCGCGCGAGCACCGCGAGCTCTCCCTCGCGGAGCTGGCGCGTCGAAAGGACGTAGAGATCTCCCGGTGGAGGACGGAGGGGAACGATCTCGATCCGCACTTGGGGCTCGGAGCCGAGGGCGCCTCGCGGCGCCTCCGCGCCGAAGGTTCCCTCGCCCCTTCCCAACCTCGAAAGGAGGCCGCTCCGGAAGCGCAGGCAGGGGCAGTCGCCCGCGCTCACCGCCACGGCATCCTCGCCGAGCAGGAGAAGGACCAGCACCGAGACCCAGGGCCGCTCGCTCTCGGGCCGTGCCATGAGCTCGGCGTGCAGAGCCCGGAGCGCGCCGATCACGCGCCGGAGAGGCGCGTCGGCGGTGTCCCCGGGGGCGCTCAGGGCGAGCGAGATCTTCTCCCTCACCCAGATGGTCGGATCGATCACGTCGGCCGGCCCCATCGAGCCTCGGGCAGTCAGCGCGAAGCCCCGCTCGGGATCGAAGTGCGCAAGGGCACCATCCCGATCGGGGCTTCTGACGAGGCCAGCGATACGGAACTGTGAGATGAGCTCCGCCTTCATCACGCCCGCAGAATAGGAAGGCGCTTCGGCGGTGTCAACCGGATTGGGTGGCATATGACTTGCAATGACTTGATTTAGAAGGGCGGAGGAGGTCTCGATTGGGCCACTTCCGGCCACGTTTCCGGCTGCCGGAGCGTTCTCGCTTGCAAGATGCATTGGAGAACCGGTAGCGTCCGGAGGTTCTGCATCAGGGACCCCCTCATGGGGGCAAGGGAAAAACGCCGATCGGACAGCTCCACCAACGTGGCCTCGAGTCCGGTCGACCTCGCCGATAACAGACGGAGGCCCCGTTGATTCAGCTTCGCTCCATCCTAATCCTGACCTTGCTCAGCCTGACGGCGGCGGCCCCTTCACGGGCCGCGGCGGCCGTATTTGGCCCCGACATGCCCGGTTGGTCGCCGGCCTCGTCTCGTGATCCGGTGCCCGCGGCCGAAGAGAAGCAGCCGGACCGCGACCCTCTGGATCCGATCCGGGAAAAGCTCTCCAAGGCCGAGGATCTTTCTCGCTCCGGGAAGGCGTCGGACGCGGTGTCCACCGCGGAGGACGCGCTCAAGGATCTGGGGGACCTGCCGCCTTCGCGCTCCGGTGTGTCCTCCCTTCGAGGGCGGCTCGAGGAAGTGCGCGACCGCGCCGCGCGCTCGGCCGATGACGATGCCGACGTCGCGGATGGAACTCCCGACCTGCCCCATACCCTGAAGCCCGTCGAGCCCGAGCGGAACGAGCGCGTCGACGTCTGGCTCGCGTACTACACGGGAAGAGGGCGCGAGCGCTTCCAGCTCTGGATCACCCGCTCCGCGTCGTACATGGATCTCCTCACGAAGAACCTCCGCGCCGAGGGCGTGCCCGAGGAGCTTGCCAATCTGGTCTTCGTGGAGAGCGGCTTCAACATGCACGCGAAATCGGTCGCGCGCGCGGTGGGCCCGTGGCAGTTCATCCGCGGGACGGCGCGCCTCTTCGGTCTGGAGATGACCCCGTACAAGGACGAGCGCCGCGACCCCGAGCTGGCGACCCGCGCCGCAGCGCGGTATCTGCGCAGGCTCTACGAGCTGTTCGACGGCTCCTGGCCGCTCGCCCTCGCGGCCTACAATTCCGGCGAGGGCACCGTCCAGCGGGCGATCCGCCGCCAGCGCACGACCGATTTCTGGGCCCTCCGCCTCCCGCGGGAGACGAAGGACTACGTTCCGAAATTCATGGCCGCAATGGAGATCGCTTCGGATCCCGAGCGGTACGGCTTCGAGATCCCCGAAAACTCGCCGCTCCGCTACGACGAGGTGGTCGTGGAAGGTGCCATCGACCTGAGCGAGATCGGGCGCGTCAGCGGCGTCGAGGTCGAGGAGCTGGAGCGGCTCAATCCCGTCTTTGTCCGCCACCGGATGCCCGGCGACCAGGACGGAACCAGCCTGAAAGTTCCGCACGGGATGGGCGAGCAGATCCAGCTGGCGCTCGAGACGACCTATTCTCCCAGGCCGCTTTCGAGGACCGAGCTCCGGACCGCGGCGCGCGAGCACCGGGCGGATATGCGCCGGCCCGTTCGGAGGAGCCGCTCGGGCATTCACATCGTGCGGCGGGGCGAGACGCTTTCCCAGATCGGAGCGCGGTACCGCACCAGCACCACGCGTCTGGCCCGGTTGAACGGGCTCTCGGACGCGAGCGCGATTCACGCCGGCCAGAGACTCCGCGTCCGGTAGCCGGCTAGCGCCGCGTCTGTCCCGCGGGCGCCGACGGCGCGCCGCTGCCCCGCTCGAGCACGTCCCCGCTCGCCACGCCCGCCGCGGGAAAATCGTCCTCCACGAGATCAGGCGCGATCCGCGCGTTCTTCCCGATCACGATACCTTCAGGTACCCGCGTCTCTTTTCCCACGATCGTGATCCCCGAGCTCAGGTGCTCGGGACACGATCGGTTTGGAATCAGAGGTCCCGTGCCGAGCACCGCATCCCGACCGACGTGAACGCGCTTGTCGCAGATGATCCGATCGAGCACGGCGCCCGGGCCGATCCACGTCTCCCCCATGAGAATCGACTCCCGCACCACCGCTCCCTCCTCGACCACCGTCCCCGGAAACAGCACCGACCGCTCGACCGTCCCGTTCACGATCGTTCCGTGCGTGACGATGGAGGAGCGGATGTGCGCCCGCGCGCCGATTCGGGCCGGCGGGCTCTCGGTGCTCGGCGTGAAGATTGGCCACCGGGCGTCGACGAGCGGAAACGGCGGATCGTCGCGCAGGAGGTCGAGGTTCGCCCGGTAGTAGGAGTCGAGGGTCCCGATATCCTCCCAGTACCCCACGAAGGGATACGCGGCGACCCGGCCCCGCCCCACCATCGCGGGAAGGATATTCTTACCGAAGTCGTGCCCTGTATTCTGCTCGGCGTCGCTCTCGAGCGCCTGGAACAGAGCCGCCCCCCGAAAGACGTAGACGCCCATGGAGATCTTTCCCGACGGGGGGTTCCGCGGCTTCTCGAGGAACTCCGTGACCCAGCCCGCTTCGTCCGTGCGGATGATGCCGAACTGCGACGCCTGCTCGATGGGTACCTCCGCCACCGCGATCGTCGCGTCGGCGCCGCGCTCGAGATGGGCCTCGATCATCGGCCGGTAGTCCATCCGGTAGACGTGGTCCCCCGAGAGGACGAGGAAGTGCTCGGATTCGCGCTCGGCAATCCGGTGCCAGTTCTGCCAGACGGCGTCCGCGGTTCCCCGGTACCAGTCGTTCTCGGTCCACCCCTGGAACGGCTGCAGGAGCTCCACGCCGCCCCGCTTGCGGTCGAGATCCCACGGCCGGCCGATCCCGATGTGATTCCGAAGCGAGAGCGGACGGTACTGCGTGAGAATGCTGACGTCGAAAATTCCCGAGTTGACGCAGTTCGATAGCGTGAAGTCGATGATCCGGTATTTCCCTCCGAACGGAACGGCCGGCTTGGCCCTCTTCTCGGAGAGCAGGCAGAGGCGGCTTCCCACGCCCCCCGCCAGGATCATCGCGTACGCGACGAAGCTCATCGGCGCCGCCGCTCCCGAGGACGGACGGTCGAGCCCGCGGCGAGTTCGGTGCTCTCGAAGTCGGCCTCCCGGACGCCGCTCTCGATCATCGCGTTCCTCCCGATGCGCGCGCGGGCAGGAATCTCGGCGCGCTTGCCGATGACGCTCAGACCCGACTCGAGATCGCCGAGTGTGTCCGGCCGCCGCGCCGGCGTCCCCACGCCGACCTCCGCCCCTTCCCCGATCCGCACCTGCTTGTCCACGATCGTCTGCTCGATCCGCGCGCCGCGGGCGATCCACGTGTCGTGCATCACGATCGAATCCTCGACCACCGCGCCCGCGTCGACCTGGACGCCGGGAAAGAGGATCGATCGCCGCACCGTCCCGTCGATCCGGCCGCCGTGCGCGACGAGGCTCGACGTCACGTCTCCCCCGCCCCCGAGCACGGAGGGAGCACGATCCTCGCTCGGCGTGTAGATGAGCCAGTCCGGATCGTGAAGGTTGAGTGGTGGACGGGGGCGCAGGAGATCCATGCTCGCGCCGAAGTAGGAGGGGATCGTGGCGACATCGCGCCAGTACGAATCGAGCGGGTCGGCGTAGACGGGAAGCCCTTCATGAATCATCGGGCGGATCACGTCGTGAACCAGGTCGGGCCCGAGCGCGGGGTCGGCGAGCCGCTCCATCAGGTCGCGACCCCGGAACAGGTAGATCGCGGCGGAAATCTTCTCATCGGCCGCGCCGCCGCTTCGATCCGCTAACGCTCGCACCCTCCCCGCGGTGTCCGCCTCGACCACTCCGTATCGATCCCGCTCTCCCTCGGGGCTCCGTGTCGTGACGATCGTGAGGGCCGATCGGCGCGCTTCGTGGCGCTCGATCAGCGGACCGTAATCCATCTTGTAGATCAGATCCCCGGAGACCACGAGGATGTGCCGGGCCTGGGCATCGGCGATCACGTTCCGGTTCTGCACGAGGGCGTCGGCCGTGCCGCGGTACCAGTTCGTTTCGCGCTGGCGGACGTACGGCTGCAGGAGGCGAATGCCCCCGTCGCGCCGGTCCAGGTCCCACGCCCTCCCGATCCCGATGTGCTCCTGAAGCGAGAGCGGCGCGTACTGGGTCAGGACGCCGATCCGCGTGAGACCCGAATGAACGCAGTTGGAGAGCGTGAAGTCGATGACGCGGTACTTGCCGCCGAAGGGGAGCGCGGAGGCCGGGCGCATCCGGCCGAGGGCGTGCAGCCGCTCGCTCCTCCCCCCGGCCAGCACCAAGACGAGGATCGACGGCACGACGATCAGACGCGGACCTCCGGCCCGAAAGGGTCCCTAGAAGGAGTACGAGCCCGAGATGCGGTGGCTGGCGTCTAAGTCTTGATGATCGAGGAAGGCGTAGTCCAGTCCGATCTTGCGATATCGGAACCCGGCCCCCGCGGAGAAATTCTTGGCTTCGAAGCCCGCGCGCAGGGCCACGCGCCGGTCGAGCCAGTACTCGAGGCCGGGGTGGAACTCGAACGTGACCGCTCCGAGATGGGCCTGGCTGGAGAGCCGCTCGTCGGAGAAGCCGACCTGGACGTCGAGCGCCGCGGTGACGACGTGGCGGCGGCCGTGAAACGCCTGAGTCTTGGCCCCGCCGATCCGAAGCGACGGCGCGATGAATTCGTTCGTGCCGGTGTTCCAGAGAATCCGCGTGGTGGTCGCGTCGGTGAGCTTGGCACCGGCCGACAATCCGTGCGGGCCCACATAGAGGGCCGCCACGTCCAGCCCGAAGCCGTTCGAGCGGAGGCTGTCCCCAAGCCACTGCCGGATCACCTTGAGGCTGCCCCCCAGGGACAGCTTCTGTCCCAGGGCACGCGCATAGCTGAAGAGAAGGGCCACGTCGTTGTCGCTGTCGAAGACGAATTGGCTTTCGTCGACGATCAGCCGGTCCTCCGGATAGTCGAACTTCCCGTTCCCGTTCACGTCGAGAATCTGGAGACCCCGCGTGTCCGGGATGTTGTCGACCCCGAGCCGGATGAGGGAAATGGCGAGGGCCTGCTTCGGCTGGCCCGGCGCGCTGAGCGGCATCGTGTACGAGAGGAAGTCGTATTTGACGATCGAGCCGAACTGCTCGGCGTGCATGGCGGTGATTTCCCGCGAGGTGAGGGTGGCGAGCCCGGCCGGATTCCAGAACGCGGCGGTTCCGTCGTCGGCGAGCCCGGCGAAGGCGCTCCCCATCCCTAGGGCGCGGGCGCCGACCCCGATGCGCAGGAACTCCCCAGCGTAACGGGTCGCGCCGGCAGGCGCGGGGGCGAGGATCGCGCCGGCGAGGATCGCGCAGGCCAGGAGGCGCCGGGGCGGGAGAGAGCGTTCGGAGCGGGTCATGGGTGGCGGTTCAGGCTCCTATGGGAAGGAATGGGCCTTCGTCCTCCACTACCCTGGGGCGGGGCGTTGGGTTCCGCCCCGCGCCGAAGGGTCAAGGCGCCGCGGACTTCCGGCGCGGCTTGTGCGAGGCGGCGTCTCCGTTGACCGACGGGAGGCGGCGGATCGTCCGCCAGAGCACGTATTGCTCGATCAGCTCCCGGTCGCCGACCGTGAGGTCGGTGAAGTAGCAGGCAAGCTCGTAGCGGAGCTTCTGGCCGGACCCTACGCGCTCCTCGCACCGGACGATCACCCCTTCGCACTGAAGCATCCGCTCGCGCCTGAGCCGCCGGCCAAAGGGCGGGAGGAGAAGCGTCAGCGCGACCTTGGTCAAAGGGGAGAGGAAGAGGCGGCTCCCGAACTGGATGCCGCTCGAGGAGAGATTGATGCTCTCCGTCGTCAGGACGGAGGCGTCGTCCCGACCCGAAATCTGCATCGCCAGCTTGGCGGGAATCCGCGGCGATTTTCTTCGCTCGCGGCCGGGCTTCGTCATGTGGCTCTCCTTCTCGGCGCTAGAGCTCGCCAGGTCGGGGGATGAAACACGCCGCTAGCGGCGGCGCTTTCGCCCGGGCTTCGCCGCGCGGCGGCCAGGGTGCTTGGTTCGTTCGGCCTTTCCGCCCGCGCGACGGGCAAGGCCCAGCTCCACCTCGCGGCGGTCCAGGTCCGCGCGCGCGACCAAGACCTGCACCGTATCACCAAGCCCGAGGCGATGCCGCGACCGCTTCGAGCGAAACGAAAATCCATGCTCCGCGAGCGTGAGCGAAGGGTCCCCCACCGAGCGCTTGGGGAGAAAGCCCTCGATGCGCCACGCCTCGATCCAGATGAACAAGCCCGCCGGGGTCAGTCCGGAGATCACCCCTCGCGCTTCCTCGCCCAGTCTCTGGAGCGCGAACCGAACGGCCTTCCGCTTCTCGACCGACCGCTCCGCGTCGTCCGCGCCCACCTCCGCGGCGGACGTGGCGGCCGCGACCGAAGCGTCGAGCCAACCCGCCGAGAACGCCCACGGGTCTCCCGAGCGCTTCGCCCCGTCCACCAGGAATCTCTTCACGATCCGGTGGTTGGCCAGATCCGGATATCTTCGGATCGGGGAGGTGAAGTGGGCATACCCTTCCATCCCCAATCCGAAGTGGCCGACATCGACCAGGTCGTACCGAGCCTTCTCGAGCGCGCGCAGAAGGTACATGTTGAGCAGCCGGTCCTTCGCGCTCCGCCCGTGGCTCACCCAGCGTTGCAGCTGCTTCGCGTCGGTGACGATCTGGGTCGGTCCTTGACGACCCAGATACTGCGCCGCCTCGAAGAACGAGCGCAGCTTATCATAGCGAGGTCGCTCGTGAACCCGGTAAAGAAACGGGAGCTCGAGCGTGCGAGCGCGCTTGCCGACGACCTGATTCGCGAGCAGCATGAACTCCTCGATCAGCTCGTGCGTCGGAAGCCGGGGCGCCTCGTCGAACACGATCGGCTCCCCCCGCGCGTCCAGCTCGGGCTTGATCTCGGGAAGATCGAGCTCCAGCCCGCCGCGCTCGAGCCGCTTCGAGCGGAGCGCCTTCGCCAGCCGGTCCAGCGGTCGGAGCGCGCCCGGGATATCGCCGCTCCCTTCCCGAAGCAGCCGGTGCGCTTCCTGGTAGGTGAGGTCCTTGGCGCTCCGGATGATCCCCTCGACGACGCGGGAGCTCCGGAGCTGCCCGTCCGCGGTGAGATCCGCCACGACGCTCACGGTCAGCCGGTCCTTCCCTTCCGACAGGCTGCAGAGGCCGGAGGAGAGCGCCGCGGGCAGCATCGGAAAGGTCGTATCCGCCAGATAGACGCTGGTCCCCCGCGCTTGGGCCTCGCGGTCGAGCGCGCTGCCCGGCCGCACGTAGTGGGTCACGTCGGCGATGTGGATCCCCACGGTCGCGCTCCCGTCGGGCCGCTCCTCCAGCACCGAGAGCGCATCGTCGTGGTCCTGGGCGTCCTCGGGATCGATCGTGAGGACCAGGCCATTTCGAAAATCGACGCGATCGTGGGCGGCGCGGGCGACCGAATCCTCGTGAAACGCCGCGGCCTCGTGCTCGGCCTCGGGGTCGAATTCGGTCCGGATCCCCTCCTCCAGCGCGACGAGGAGGCTGTCCTCGCGGGGATCGTCATCGGCGAAGATGGCCTCGATCGTGCCGACGAGCGGCTCCGGTGGGGTCGCCTTCAACCGCACGAGAATCCGGGCGCCGGAGGCGGCGCGCCGGCTCGCGTGGAGGGTCAGGATGATCTCGCGGGGATACTCGGGACGGTCGGGCAGAAGCGCGGAGCGCCGGCCGCGCCCCTCGAAGCGCCCGACGATGCCGTAGCGGGTGCGCTCGAGGATCTCGAGCACCTCGTGGGAGTCGCCCTCGCGGCGGGTGTCGAGGTGTCCGACCCGCACGCGGTCACCGTGGAGGGCGCCCCCCATGGCGTGTGGAGGAATGAACAGATCCTCTCCGCCGTCCTCCGCGATCACGAAGCCGTAGCCGAAGCGGGTGCACTTCAGCCGGCCGACGAGGGATCGTCTCGTCACGGGTGAAATGGGACCGGCCCGGGCACCCCGATGAGGGGCGCGCCGGGCCGGATGGCGCTCCGAATGCGGCGACGATCGAGCCGCGCCCACGCCAATTAGCGAAGCTTCTTCTTGTGCCGATCGCGGCGAAGCCGCTTCTTCCGCTTGTGCGTGGCGATTTTCTTGCGCTTGCGTTTTTTTCCGCTTCCCATTGCTCTCCCTTGCCCCCGGGCGCTCAGCCCCCGCGGACCGCTCCCTTGAGCTCGTTCGAGGCCTTGAAGACGGGAACCAATTTCGCGGGGACCATCACCTCGGCGCCTGACCTTGGATTCCGGGCCTTCCGCGCCTTGCGCTCCCGCACCTTGAACGTTCCGAATCCGCGAATCTCGATGTGCTTCCCCTCACTCAACGCCCGCGAAATGGCGTTCAGCAGCTGATCGACGATCGTCGCCGTCTCGCTCTTGGAGATTTTGGTCTGCGAAGAGATTTCATCCACGAGATCGGCCTTGGTCATGGACTCCCTCCTGCTTATTCGCCGTTCGACCGCGAATCGGTCGGTGGCGCAGAATCTAGCACCGGCCCCAACCGCCCGTCAATCAGCGCAGGCGATACTCGAGGCGAGGACCCTTCGACGATAGCCCCGCCGCTGCGCCCACCAGATTCAACTTTTCGTCGAGGAGATCGAGGAGCGATCCCCGGCGGCGCTCCTTCCGCACGATCGACGGCTTGCCGTGAATCCCGCCCAGCTTCGCCGCCATGTTGATGGCGTCGTCCAGATCCCCAAGGCGGTCGACGAAACCGTAGTCCAGCGCCTGGTCCCCGGTGAACACGCGGCCGTCGGCGTACGGAAGGATGTCCTCCCGATTCAGGCTTCGGCCCTCGACGATCGCGTCCACGAACTGGTCGTAGACGTTCGTGAGCACGTCCTGGAGCAGCTTCCGCTCCTCCTCGGTCATCGGACGCCAGATCGAGCCGACATCCTTGAATTTTCCGGTCTTCACGACCTCGAGGCGGACACCGACTTTACGGAAGAGCTCCTCCGTGTTCGGGAAGCTCATGATCACGCCGATGCTCCCGGTGAGGGTGCCGGGGTTCGAGACGATGGAATCCGCGGCGCACGCCACGTAGAACGCACCGGATGCGGCAACCCCGGCCAGCGAGGCCACGACCGGTTTCCCGTCCTCCCTGATCTTCCGGACCGCCTCGTACATCTCCTGCGACGCGGCCACGCCCCCTCCGGGGCTGTCGAGGCGCAGGACCACCGCGCGCACGCTGGAATCACGCTCCAGCCGGTCCAGCTGCTCGACGACCGGCTCGGAATCGCTGATCTCGCCGACGATCTCGACGAGCCCCACGCGGCCTCCGAGGCCGGCCAGGCTCGGCCGGTCCCCATTCAACGCCATGTTCACGACCACGAACGCGAGCGCGATCATGGCCACGGTTCCGGCGATGAGTAGACCGCAGCCCAAGAGCCAGCGATTTTGCGCCACGTTGCAATTCCCTCGGTTCCGAACGACAAGGGGAGATCCCGAACAAGCTAGCAGAGGGAGCGGGCGGATTCAAATGAAGGAAGGCGCCGAAGTCCAACTTCGGCGCCTTCGAGAGCCCGGGGGAGGGGCCCTTGGGGATTATTAAAGTTCCCCGCCGGCGTCGTGCGTCCGGTGCCAGTAAACTGCGTCGTCTCGTCGAGGGGATCAGCTCAGGACCGGACGATTCTCGCGAGCACCGCAGGGAACAAACTCGGTTGCTATGTCACGACACTCATGTGTCATTGCAACCGGTGTTCCCCGATCGGCTCTCGGACGAATTAATATCGGCGGGACCGAGCGATGGTGGCTGGACCTAGCCACATTGTAAGTATCATAGTTGCAGCTATCTACGGGTTCTGTCTAACGTACTATCGACGGAGGGTCGGCTTACCGAGAGGGCCCTCTTCGTGAGGGCGAAATTCGAGGCCGGCCGTGGGGAGGGCGGCTCAAAGTCGAGGGGCAAAAGCCCCACGCCTACGGATCGAGGAGGCTTGAACCGGTCATTTCTGGCGGGGCTTCCAGATTCAGCAGACGCAAAATTGTAGGCGCGACGTCGGCCAGGATTCCCGATCGCACCCGAATCGGCTTTCCAGCCGCGATCAGAACCGGCACGGGATTGAGCGTGTGCGCGGTGTGGGGCTCGCCGGTCGCTTCGTCGATCATCTGCTCGGCGTTGCCGTGATCGGCCGTCACGAGCGCGAGACCCCCTCCCCGGCCCACCGCATCGAGAACGCGGCCCAAACATTGGTCGACGGTCTCCACCGCGCGGACGGCGGCCTCGAGCACGCCGGTGTGGCCAACCATGTCGGCGTTCGCAAAATTGAGGACGAAGAAGCCGTACCCGCCGTCCTTGAGCCGCCGCTCCAGCTCGTCGGTGACCTCGAAGGCGCTCATCTCGGGCTTCTGATCGTAGGTCGTAACCTTCGGTGACGGGATCAGGACTCGATCCTCACCCGGAAACGCCGTCTCTTCGCTGCCGTTGAAGAAATAAGTGACGTGCGCGTACTTCTCGGTCTCGGCGATCCGGAGCTGCCGGATGCCCGCCCGGCTCACGACCTCCCCCAAAGTCCGGCGGAGCGGCTCGTCCGTGAAGATCACCGGGTACGGGAACGTCTCGTCGTACTGCGTCATCGTCACGTAATGGAGATCCGTGGGCCGCCCGAGCCTGGGAAAGGCATCGAAGGAGGGGTCCGCGAGGGCCCGGGAGAGCTGCCGCATCCGATCGGGGCGGAAATTGAACGCTAGCACCGTGTCTCCGTCGTGGATCGATCCGTCGGCGCCTTCGATGACGGTCGGCGTCACGAACTCATCGGATTCACCACGCGCGTAGGCGTCCTCCAGCGCCTTTGACGCCGACCTGGCGACGGGTCCATCGCCTAACACCATCGCGCGATAGGCCTTCTCGACCCGCTCCCATCGCTTGTCGCGGTCCATCGCGAAGAACCGGCCCGACACGGTGGCGATGGCGCCCCCCGAGATCGCGCGGAGGACCGATTCCGCGGCCTCGATCGACTTCTTCGCCGAGCGGGGCGGCGTGTCGCGGCCGTCGAGGAACGCGTGGACGCGGATCCGCTTCACGCCGGCATCGGCCGCGATGCGGAGCAGCGCGTGGAGATGGTCCTCGTGGCTGTGCACTCCGCCCGGCGAGAGGAGCCCGATGAAGTGAAGCGTGCCCCGCTTCCTCGCACGGTCGAAGGTCCCCTGAAGCACCCGGTTCTTTCCCAGCTCCCCATCCGCGACGGCCTTGTCGATCCGCGTGAGATCCTGGTAAACGATCCGGCCGGCGCCCAGATTCAAGTGTCCGACCTCCGAGTTCCCCATTTGCCCGGCGGGAAGTCCCACTGCCTCGCCGCACGTCGTGAGGGTCGCGTTCGGATAGGTCGCGAGGAGACGATCCATCACCGGGGTGCGCGCGAGGCGGATCGCGTTCCCCTCCGCGCGCGGATGGATCCCCCAGCCGTCCAGGATGACCAAGCCCACGAGCGGACCGTTGCCGTTGCTCATGCGGGCGAAGGTATCACACGACCGGGCGGTTAGCCTTCGCGCGTCCCGCTCCGATGGAGCAGCAGGGCCACGACGAGCGATCCGATGGAGCACGCGAACGGCACCCACACCGGGAAGATCCACTCGTGGGGAACGAGAAACACGATGTCGCGGTCGCCGAGGCCCGAGGGAAAGCCGGTGAGGAATCGCAGGAACGCGTAATAGAGAAGGTCCCAGATCCCGAAGATCCAAAGGAAGCGCGCCGCCCCTTCGCGCCACGCCGGGCGGCCGAGGAACGCGACCGCCGCGATCATGACGAGCGTTGCCGTCTCGCGCGCCTGCTCGAGCAGGAGCCCGTCGGCCGGAATCGCGTGGAACGGCGGCCGCCACCCTTCGGGGAAGTAGAGGCGCTTCAACGACACCACACAGGCGGTTTCCACGAAGGCCATGGCGGCCGCGTAGAGGGTGATCCCCCACCAGTCGAACCGCGGCCGCCTCATCCTTCCGCCGGCTCCGCGATTCCGAGCTCGGCGAAGACGGCGGGGCGAAGCGGTGCCAGGAGCCGGGCCGAGAGCGCCGCCGCGACGCGCGCGCCCAGGAGCGAATCCACGACGTCGCGCCCCAGGAGCTCGGTCGTGGAGCGCGCGTGCCGCTCGAGCAATGCCCGGTCGCCCCCCGCGTTCGCGCGAAACGACGCGACGTCGCGGTGGCGCGGAGAGAGCGGCACCGAGGCGTGGCTCAGCGCGGCCCCCCGGGTGAACCGGGACGCGATCCCCGCGACCTTGTAGGGACCCACGCGAACTTCCCCTGCGGACGACCGGGCGAAGCAGGGCTGGTCGCCGGGGCGGCCCACCGCCGCCCGCTCCTCACCGGGATCGATCCGCTCCGCCGGAAGCGCGAGCTCTCGGAGCGCCTCCGCCAGCGCCTCGGCCACCAGGTCGGCGAACGCTCGGGGCCGGAGCGCCCACGGACCCGGAAGGCTCGCGGCCACGGCGAACGTGAGCTCCCCGTCGTGCAGCACCGCATCCCCGCCCGTCGGCCGGCGCACGACGTCCAGCTCCGCGGCTTCAACCGCCGCCACGTCCCACCCCGAGGGATACGGCTCCGCCCTTCCCAGGCTCAAGGTCGGCCGCGACCAGGCATACGTGCGGAAGACGGCGCGCGACGGTCCCGACGCGGCCCATTCGAGAAGCGCGCCGTCGATCGCCATCTGATCGGCGCCCGAGCCGGCGCGGTGGGGAAGGTAGTGGACGGAAGGTCGGCCGGACATGGCCACGGCCTCAGAACCGAAGCAGGCCCAGCCAATCGTCGAGAAGGAACATCACCCGTCCGATGAGCAGCGAGACCCGTGCCATGACCGTGTAGCCGTAGGAAGCTCCGAAGCTGATCATCAAAAAGTAGATCCCGACGCGAGCGCTCCCGCCGAGCGCGCCTTTGTGCTCCTTCGAGAAGAAGAAGAAGATGAGCGTGGTGAGGAGACCTCCGACGAGGAGCCAGTTGTTAATCGTCGTTCCGGCGTCTCCCGGGACCCAGAGCGGAAGCATCGTTCCGTGCACCTGCTCCACGAGATCCCCCTGAGCGAACCCGGTGATCCGAAGCGCCGGGTAGACGCCCAGGATGAAGGCGATCGGCCAGCGGGAGAGCCAGTCGCCGCGCGGGAAGAAGCGCGAGAAGAGCATGATGCCGAGCGCGAGCGGGATGAGCAGGAAGTAGTTCCGATCGTGCGTGAAGTTCGTGAAGAGAGGCTGAATCATGTTGGGATAGACGGACGAGATCATCGTGAGCACGACGTAATAGCCGGCCGAGATCCCGACGAAGAGATGCTCGCAGAACTTGTATACGGGGTTGTCCTTGTAGAGAAAGCTGAAAATCCCGAGCGTGAGGAAGGCCCCGATCCAGACTCCGATGTCCGAGCTCAGATGCATGGCTCTCCTATCCCTTCGCGGGCTTCCGCTGCCCGAGAAACGCGATGTTGCCCAGGATGATCATGAACGCGATGAACACGTGGGCCAGGGACTGGGCGTCCATCCCCCTCGTGGCGAGCGCGGGCTTCCCCACGAGAGCTTCGTACTCCGCGGCGCCGGCCATGCCCCCCAGCAGCCCCTGGAGCTGTCCGGCCTGGAGGTAGGGATAATACTCGGGCGCGCTCACGGCGGTGACCCCGGCGATCATCGGCACGTGAAAGCGGGACACCACCTGCTGCACCCACTCCTTGGTCCCCGGATATCCCGCGCTGATGCTCACGATCATGTCGATCTGCTGAAAGTTCTCGATCCCCCTCATGACCGGAATCTTCGAGACCGGAACGCCTCGGCTGTCCACCGGGAACGTCTTCGGAATGCTGGTGCCCATCGAGGACATCACCAGCTCGTTCCCGACCTTGTAGCCCAGGTTCACGTAGTCGACGCCGAGTTTCTTTCCAAGCTCCGCGCCCATGGTCCGCAGCACGTCGTCGCCGATGGGAACGCCCGCGGGGTAGAGCTCGACGCCGATGATCTTGATGTTCCGCCGCATCAGCTGGCGGGCCGCGGCGAGGTGCATGGGATAGTTCTCGGCCCTCGTCCCGGGATCGTAGTCCGCGGCGACCAGCACCGTGGAGCCTTCCGGGAGGCGCTCGATGGCATCGTAGAAGCCCTTTGCGCGATGGCTGGGCACGACGGGCGCGAGGTGAAAGCCGAAGAGGAGCGGGGCGATGACCAGGAGCCCGACGGCCAGAAAGATCCATCGGCGGTCCAGCGCCCGCAGCCCGGCCAGGAAGTCCCTCACGCGCCTCCTTCCCCTCCGCCGCCGTAGGCCTTCTCGAGGCCGAGGATGACCCGGATGCCGGTGGCCATGACCCCGAGCGCCGCGCCGATCAGAATGCCCCGCTTCGCGGCGTTCTGCGGAATCTCCATCAACCAGTCCGCCGCGTCCGGTATGTAATGGCTAATCGCGTTGCCGAGCGGAACGCGGCCGATCATGAGGATGAACGCCGCGATGGCGAGCAGGAGCGCCTCAGGCGAGCGGATCCGGAACGCGCGGAACGCGGCGGACGCGATGAAGAACGCCAGGAGCGCGAACATGGTGGACGTCATCGGCGAGTAGAACGTGAGGTAAATCCACTGGAAGCGTGAATGCACGTCCGAGTAGTGGTTCCCTTCCGAGAACCCGATCGCCATCGTGGTCAGAAGGCCGAGGATGAGCACGATCTTGTAGATCCAGTCACCCTCTCTCCGCTGGGCCTGGCGGAGGTTGATACGCAAGAGATTCGCGACGCCCAGGACGTACGTGCAGCCGACCACCACGATCCCCCAGTTCTGCACGTCGCCGTAGAGATCGTGGATCCAGGGATGCGGCACGAAGAAACCGATCAGGCAGAAGATCCCCGACACCAGAGTGATCAGGATCGGGACTTCGCGCTTCATCGCGGACGCCTCACTGGGTGGCGAAGAAGCCGGTGAGCCACGACTGGCCGAAGGTGAGGAGGAGCGAGCCGGCGACGATGACCGCGATGAGGAAAATCTTGACCGTGTCGGAGGCCTTGAGGCTCCCCAGAAGGCGCGCGTCGTTCGAGAGGAGAGCGCTGGCCGCGAAATATTCCTCGCCGATCAGCGTGTAGTCGCAGGCGACGACGAAGAACGGCATCTGATGCACGTTGGCGGTGCCGGCGATCTGGATGGCCCCGACCGAGTGGCCGGTCTCCGCGAGGAGGAGCGATTCCGCGAAGAAGGCGCCGAGAAGGAAATTCGCGGCGGGACGCTCCCGGAGCATGATGCCGTTGACCGCCGCGACGTAGGCGAACTGCTCCGAGGTGATGTAGCGGACCTGGTCGCTCCGGTACGCGTCGGACCGGCCCACGTCCGCGTAGGCCGACTTGACTACCTCCTCGGCCACCGTGTAGACGCCCGGCGAGTTCGCGGGAACGAGCAGATTGGTCTCGTACTTGGCGGCCATCCGGGCGACCTTGGTCAGGAGGATCATGCTCGCGATGGTCTGGATGTCGTCGATCTCCTGAACCCCGGGCACGTAGAGGATGCCGCGCCCCATCTCCGTCGCTCGTCCGATCGCTTCCTCGATCGCGGCGAGCCCGGGGATCTTCCGGAAAGACCAGCGAACCCCGCTCTCGGCCTGGCGAATGTAGAAGAAGAGGAGAAAAAAGAAGATCCCTGCGACCACCAGGACGTTCAGCTTGGTCCGGTCGAACCACGCGGCGAGGGCCCGCGTCGGCGCGGAGACTTCGGAGTCGAGCTGAGGGTCGGTCGGCTGGGCGACGAGCTGATATTCGTAGAAGACGCCGGTCTGGACGGCGCCGTCGCGGAAGGAATGGGCCGTCCCCTCGATGGTGATCACCGGCGCGAAGGTCCCCCCGCGCTCGCGGCGGACGAGGACCCACTCCTTGGCCACGGGCGCTGGAGCGGTCCATTCGAGGGTGATGCTTCCCCCGCCGTCGTTCGGCGTGTCCCTTGCTCTGAGCGGGAAGGCGGCTGCGGGGGAGGCCAACAGGAGAGAACAGAGGAAAAACACGACTGAAACGGCCGCCGGGAGGTGTACGCCCGCTCTGCCACGCTCGACGCCCAGCACGCGAATTCGACCCCTCCCTACGTCTTACGTCCGGCGTTCCCAATCACGTTAGTGGCGCTCCGGCGCGGGTGTCAAGCGGCATCTGCCCGTTCCGAGGCTCTAGGACTCGATCATCTCCACGTTCGCGCGCGGCAAGAGCGTGCGTTTGCCGTCTCCAAAATCCACCTCGAGGACCCGGACTTTAGCTTCGGTCTCGAGAGGGACGAGCTCGGGCGGCAGGGACACGACCTTCCCGAGGCGCCCGAAGTACGGCTCTCGAATGGCGCGGATCAGGCTCCCGACCGTGAGCCCCTCGGGCTCGGCACCGTCGGCGCGAGCCTCCGCCGGGATCGCCTCCGTCAGGCGGGGCGCCACGATCTCGGGCCTGAGCACCCCCGCGCGGATCTGCGTCGCGCCGCTCACGGAGACCTTTCGCCCCTCGCAGCTTTTCAGGAGCTCGAACGTCCGGCCGGCCATCGGAATCTCTCCGAATCCCTCCGTGACGACGAGCGTCAGCCCCTTTTCCTCGGAGCCGGTGATCGCCACGCCCAGGTCGTAGCCGAGGAACTCGCGGAGGTCCTGGTCGTCGAACCCGCCGATGACCACGGCCTTCGCGCCGAGCTGGATCGCCCGGTTGAGGACCCTCGTCGTGACGTGCGATCCCCCCACGAGGACCTTCCCCCGTACATCGCTCCCGAGATTCGCCTCGGTCAGCGCCTCCCCCGGTCCCGCCACGCAGACGTGCAGCTGCCCGCTGATCTCTCCCCCGATGCCGAAGATCCCCTGGATGAAGGTGCCGCGCGTCTCGACGGTGACCCCCTGGCTCTCGTGCACCTCGACGACCGTCCCGTCGACGTAGGCGTCGACCTCGACCGGAATCGGCGGCTCGCGGAGCAGGGCCTGGCCCGTGACCGTGGAGACGCTCTCCACCGTGCCGTCGGTGGGCGACAGGACCTTCGACCGGAAGAGCCCGAAGAAGGAGCGGCTTTCCGCGATCGCTTCCCCTTTCTTCACCGGGGATCCGATCGGCTTCACGAGGCAGTCCGGGACATCCTCGGGGAGAACGCCCATGATGTTCGCCGCGTTCACGGTCTGGACGTTTCCGGGCAGCTCGGTCCGTGCGACGATCGTCTCGGCCTCGACCTTCTGTCCGACCGAGACCAGAACGGTTCCCGCGAGCGGGAGCTTCCTCTCCCGACGCAGCGTCGTGAAGGCGGAGACCTTGAGTCCGGGCGTGTACGAGTGGGCCATGCGTCAGACCTTCACGGCGGCAACGGGGTAGGCATCGAGCGCCTCATTCCATTCCGCCAGCTTCGAAATGCGGCGATCGCGGTCCGCGGGGAGCGTGAACGGCTGGCGACCCCGACAATCGAAGATCACGCCCACCACGCCGCCCTTCAAGACCACCTCGCGCTCACGGCCCTTCCCGGCGCCGACGTCGAGCCCCCGCTCGGGATTCAGGACGGCTTTCACCGACTCGCCCTCCGGCACGGGAACGAGCTTCAGATACCCGTACGGGATCGACAGGGTCTCCCGGCGTCCGTCCGGGAACTCCAGGGAGGCGCGCAGGGCCGTGACCCCCTCCTTCCCCGGGCCGACCGGCGCCACCGTCGAGCCGAGACGGATGAGGCAGTCTTTCTCGAACACCTGCTTCGCGGCCCTGGGATGCACGGTCGACAGAACGCCGAGCTGCGGCATCATGAAGATGGAATCGACCGCCAGCTCGGTCACGTGCTCCGGGAGGAAGGCGTCGAGAAGCATGAGCGCCGCCTGGGCCCGGCGCGGCGCGTGCGACAGGACGCCGCCGCTTCCCACCAGAAGGTCCAGGTGGTCGAGCCGCACCAGCGTCTCGCCGCTCCCCGTCTGCTCGAAGGTGTCCGAGATCGTCCGCTCCTGCTGCACCCCCTTGAGACCGACCGCCAGCATCTTGTGCTGCTCGAAGGCGAGGCGCAGCGCCTCCCGGGAGATCGCCTGCTCGATGATCAGCTCTTCCAGGGTCTGGGGAATCGTCGTCGGCCGGATCATCTTGTTCTTGATCCGATTTCTGAGATCGTGCTCGCTGATCTCGAACGGCACCCAGCGCAGGATGTTCGGGAGGCCGGCCTCCGCCAGGACGTTCGAAACGCTGTACGACATCCCGAGGTTGGCGCTGACCGTCCGGTTGAACACGCTCTGGAACACCGAGAAGACGTCGGTCGTCGCGCCGCCGATGTCCACGCCGATCACGCTGATCTTCTCGTCCCGGGCGATCGTCTCGATGATGAGGCCCACCGCGCCGGGCGTGGGCATGATCGGAACGGGCGACCACGTCATCAGCTTCCGGTAGCCCGGAGCGTGCGCCATCACGTGCTCCATGAACAGGTCATGGATCATGTCGCGCGCCGGGGTCAGGTTCTCCCGCTCGAGGACGGGCCGGAGGTTGTCGGTGATCTTGAGCGCGGTCTTGTGCGCCAGCCGCTCTTCCACGATCTTCCGCGCGTCCTTGTTCCCGGCGTAGATCACCGGCAGCTCGTACCCGGCGCCGAGGCGCGCTTTCGGGTCCGCCGCAGCGAGCAGCTCCGCCATCTCCGCGACGTGGGAGGTCGTCCCTCCGTCCACCCCGCCGGATAGGAGGATCATGTCGGGGCGAAGTTGGCGGATGCGCTTGATCTTCTGGTACGGCAGGCGGCCGTCGTTGCTCGCGATCACGTCCATCACGATCGCCCCGGCGCCGAGCGCGGCGCGCTGGGCGCTCTCCCCGGTCATGCTCTTCACCACGCCCGAGACCATCATCTGGAGGCCACCGCCCGCGCTGGAGGTCGAGATGTAGAGATCGACTCCCTGCGTTCCGGACTGGGGGGTCATGATCCTCTCGCCGTCCAGGATCTTCCGGCCGGCGAGCTCCTCCACCTCCATGATCGCGTTGAGGACGCCCCGCGTCACATCCTCGAACGGGGCTTCGACCGTGGTCGGCGCCTCGCCGCGAACGATCAGGCGATATTCGTCCCCGCGCCGCTCGATCAGGATCGCCTTCGTCGTCGTGCTCCCGCAGTCGGTCGCGAGTATCGAATTGATCGCTTCAGGCTTTGGGATCGTCACGGAGAATCCTTCCCTTTCCGGGCCTGATCGCGGGCCGCGCGCTCCTCGGCCTTCCGCTCGCGCTCGGCCTGCCTGGCCTTCTCGTCCCGGTCCTCGATCTTCACCAAGAGTACCTCGATGTTCTCGCGCCGCTCCATGAGCGCCGCGAATCGCTCGTATTCCGGGACCGTGAAGAGCGCCCGGACCATCGGCTCGAAAAAGTAGAGCGCCTGGCTCCCCAGGAAGGAGAGCGGCTTCACGCTTTCGAGAAACAGGATCGCCGGAACCGTCATCCGGCGCGACACCGCGAACTCGGCCAGCCGCTCCAAGAGACGCTCGTCTTCCGGAGAGCGCCCGCCGTCCCGAGCCGGGTCGGAGCCCGCGGGCGGATCAGGCCGCCTAGGCTTCCGCGGCACCTCGCCCGATACGGGCTTCGACGAACGCCACCACTTGATCGCGATTTCCTCCAAAGAGAAGCCGGACGCCTCGGTAGGCTTCCAGCCAGTTTCGCCGGTCGAATGGGCTCAGGAACACGCCGGTCCGATCCACGGTCATCCGCCGCATCTCCGTCCACGGACGCACGCGCGAGACCCCGAGCGAGCGCACCTCCAACGACTCCTTCGTCAGTCGGTAGCTCGTCGGGAGCAGAAACGAAGAGAGCGACGCCAGGACGAAGCCCGGAGCGGCCACGCCCAGGAACGAATCGTCGGTTCCCTTCTTCACGAGCATGCCCAGCACGACCGCGGCCACGATCAGCACCGCGGCGGCGAGGGGACGCTCACGCGCCGGCCAGGCGGTCCAGCTCAGCTCCCCTGCCTTGCGCGGCCGCTCCTCATGCGGCTCCGCCATGAGCCTCCGTGTCCTGCCAGCTGAGCTCCAGTCTCCGCGCGGCGCGGGCCTCGTCGAGGCGGCGTACCGGCGTCTTCGTGGGAGCGGCCTTGACCCGAGCCGGGTCCTCGATCGTCTCCCGGTCGATCGTGAGCATTGCCTCGGCGAACGAATCGAGGCTCGCCTTCGTCTCCGTCTCCGTCGGCTCGATCATGAGCGCCTCGTCCACGATGAGCGGGAAGTAGGTCGTCGGGGCGTGCATGCCGAAATCGAGCAGCCGCTTCGCCACGTCGAGCGCCTTCACGCCCCGCGCCTTCTGCCGGCTCGCCGAGAGGACGAACTCGTGCATGCAGTACCCGGGGTGCGAGGGCGCGTAGGCCTCCACGAGGCGCGCCTTGAGATAGTTCGCGTTCAGGATCGCCTCGCGGCTCACCTCGGAAATCCCCGTCCCGCCCAGCGTCCGCATGTAGCAGAGCGCGCGGAGGAGGATGCCGAAATTGCCGTAATGCGAGTGGACCCGGCCGATCGATCGGGGCCGCTCGTAGCTCCAGCTGTAGCGCTCACCATTCTTCTCGAGCACGGGGAGCGGGAGATAAGGCTCCAGCTCCTGCCGGGTGCATAGAACCCCGCCGCCGGGGCCGCCCGTTCCGTGGGGCGTCGAGAACGTCTTGTGGAGGTTGATGTGGGCGAAATCGAACCCCATCGCGCCGGGGTTCGCGAGGCCCACCATCGCATTGAGGTTCGCGCCGTCCAGGTAGAGGAGCGCTCCCGCTTCGTGAACCAGGCGCGCGATCTCCCCGACGTGCGTCTCGAAAATCCCCAAGGTGTTCGGGTTGGTGAGCATCATCGCGGCCGTCTTCTTGGTGATCGCGTTCCGCAGCGCGTCCATCTCCACGCGCCCGTCCGGCCCCGAAGGGACGGTCACGACCCGATAGCCGACCTGGTGCACCGTCGAGGGGTTCGTGCCATGGGCCGAATCGGGGACGATGACCTCTTCGCGGGCGTCTCCCCGATCGCGGTGGTAGGCGCGCGTCATGAGGATCGCCGTGAGCTCGCATTGCGCCCCGGCCACCGGCTGCGTCGTGATCGCGGGCATCCCCATCACCGTCTTGAGCCAATCTTGAAGCTCCCAGATGACCGCCATCGCTCCCTGCGAGGTCTCCTCCGGCTGCAACGGATGCAGCATTGCAAATCCCGCAATACGGGCCACTTCATCGTTTAGCTTCGGGTTGTACTTCATGGTGCAGGAGCCGAGCGGATAGATCGCTTTGTCGATGTGGTGGTTGAGCGTCGAGAGGTTCACGAAGTGGCGGACCGCGACCGGCTCGGACACCTCGGCAAGGGCGGGGGCCGCGCGCCGCAGGCGATCCTTGGGGATCACGCGCTCGGCTCCCTGCGCGGGCACGTCGAGCGGCATGAGCCGCGGGCCGCGGTGCCCAGGAACCGAGAGCTCCCTCAAGGTCAGCTCCGACACGCCGCCTCCGCCGGGGCCTTCGCCGCCGCGGTCCTCGCCCACTGGGCCGCGGTCTCGACGTAACGGTCGAGCTCTTCCCGGCTCCGCTTTTCCGTGACCGCCACGAGAAGATCCTTGCCGCGAGCGCGATCGAAGCGTGCCAGCGGAATCCCGGCCAGAATCTTTCGCTCGAGCGCGGCGCGCGCAAACGCTTCCGCGCTCCCTGGGAGCCGGACGACGAACTCGCGGAAGTAGGGGGCGTCCCCGTTCGCCAGGGTGATTCCGGGAATTTCGGCCAGGCGTCCCGCCAGGTAGTGCGCCCGCTCCAAGCACTGCGTCGCCACGTCGCGCATTCCCTGCGCCCCGAGGAGCGCCAAATGGACCGTGTTCGCGATCGACATCAGCCCTTGGTTCGTGCAGATGTTGGATGTCGCCCGCTCCCGGCGTATGTGCTGCTCGCGGGTCTGGAGCGTGAGCACGTAGCCGCGCTTCCCGTCCAGGTCGACCGTCGCGCCGGCCAATCGGCCGGGGAGCCGCCTCACGTCGGTCTTCCGGATCGCGAAGAAGCCGACCAGGGGACCGCCGTAGCTCATCGGGACGCCGATCGGCTGGCCTTCCCCGACGACGATGTCGGCGCCGTCCTCGCCCGGCGGCGTGAGGATCGCGAGCGCGACCGGATCCGCGACCGCGATCGAGTATCCGCCCGCCGCGTGCGCGGCCTCCGTGAGGACCTTTCCGTCCTCGACGATTCCCTCGAAGTTGGGCTGCGGCCAGATGACTGCCGCGATCTGCGGTCCCTCGGCTCGCGCGATCGACGCCGCGGACGTGCGCCCTCCCGCGAGCGGAAGGTCCTCGACCGTGAATCCGCCGGCCGACGCGTATGTTCTCAGTACTTCGCGGTAATGCGGGTGAAGCCCCGCCGAGACAAGGACGCGCGTCCGGCCGGTCGCGCCGGCGGCCAGGTGCGCGGCCTCGGCGGCGGCGGTCGCGCCGTCGTACATCGAGGCGTTGGCCACCTCCATGCCCGTCAGCTCGCGGATCAGCGACTGGTACTCGAACATGACCTGGAGCGTTCCCTGCGAGACCTCGGGCTGATACGGCGTGTAGGCGGTGGCGAACTCCGAGCGCGAGATGATCGAGCGGAGGGCGGCGGGGATGAAATGGTCGTAGATCCCGCCTCCGAGAAAGCAGGCGTAGCGGCTCGCGTCGGCGTTCCGCTCCCCCCACTGCTCGAACTTCCGGGCGATCTCGTACTCGGCGAGCGGCGCCGGTAGGGGGAGCGGTCCCGTGACGCGGAACTCCTCGGGGATCGACGCCCAGAGCGATTCGAGGTTGGGCGCGCCGATCCGCTCCAGCATCTGGCGGCGCTCGGCGTCGCTCCGTCCGACGAAACTCACGCGTGCGCCCCCAGGTGCTTCTCATAGGCGCCCGCGTTCAGGAGCGTGTCGATCTCCTTCGGGTTCGCCACGCGGATCCGGACCATCCAGCCCTTGTCGTAGGGCGACTGGTTCACGAGAGCCGGATTCTCCTTCAGCTCGGTGTTCACCGCCGTCACCTCGCCGCCCACCGGCGCGAAGAGATCGCTCACGGTCTTCACGGCGTCGATCGTACCGAATGCCTTCATCTGGGCTACCTTGGTCCCCGGCGCCGGCAGCTCGACGAAGATCACGTCCCCCAGCTCTCCCTGGGCGTAGTCGGTCACGCCGACGATCACCTCGTCGCCCTCCACGCGAATCCACTCATGCTCCTTCGTATAGTGAAGGCTCTTTGGTACGTTCATTTTGGGCTCCTGGGTTTCGGCGATTTGACGGATCCGTTGCGGTAGATCGGGCGGGACGTCACGGCCGCGGGGGCGCTCGTGCCGCGCGTGATGACCTCGACGCGGGCCCCGGGCTTCGCCGCGTCGCCGGCGAGATAGGCCATCGCGACCGGCCGCCCCACGCTGATTCCCATCGACCCGCTCGTCACGCGGCCGACCGGCTTCTCGTCGAAGCGAACCTCGCAGCCCGCCCGGGCGATCCGGTCTTCTTCCAAGACCAGGCCCAGGAGGCGCCGATTCACGCCCGCCTCCTTCACGCGGCGGAGCGCGTCCAACCCGATGAAATCCTGCTTCTCCCACCGGACCGTCCAGCCAAGCCCCGCTTCGAGCGGATTCGTGGTCTCGTCGATATCGTTTCCGTAGAGGCAGTAGCCCATCTCGAGACGGAGCGTGTCGCGGGCGCCGAGGCCGATCGGGCGGATCCCCTCGCTCTTCCCCGCCTCGAAGACGCGGTCCCAGAGATCGAGGGCGCGCGGAGCCCGGACATAGATCTCGAAGCCGTCCTCGCCGGTGTAGCCGGTCCGCGAGACGAGCGTCCAGTCGTCCCCCGCGCCCTCCTCGAACGCCTCGTAGAAGCCGAGGGCCCGAGCGCGGTCTCCGTAGAGGCGCGCCACGACCGCCTCCGCCCGGGGACCCTGCACCGCGAGCTGCGCGGTCTGCGCGTTCTCGTCGACGACGGTAACGTCCGCCGGCGCGTGCCGGCGGATCCAGGCGATGTCCTTCTCGAAATTCGACGCGTTCACGACCAGGAGGCGGTCCGGACCCGAGGCGTAGACCAGGAGATCGTCGATGATCCCGCCGGTCTCCAGGCACATGGGGGTGTAGACGACCTTTCCACCCGGAAGATTCCCCGCCTCGTTCGTGACGAGGCGGTTGGCGTAGGCGGCGGCGCCGGGACCTTGAAGCCGGATCTCGCCCATATGCGAGACGTCGAAGACCCCGACGCCAGAGCGCACGGTCCGGTGCTCGGTCAGGATCCCCTCGTACTGGATCGGCATCTCGTGGCCGGCGAAGGGCACCATCTTCGCCCCAAGGGCTACGTGACGGGGATGGAACGGGGTCCGCTTCGGTGCGGTTGCGGTTTCGAGCATCCTCTTTCCATTGGGACAGTTGCGGCGTGAAAGGCGGTCGCTACCTTACCACATTCGCGGGGGATTTCAAACCGCCGCCTGGGCCGTGCGGCGCCGTGGGCGGGCCGGCTGGAGGAGCGGGCGCAACGCCTCGCCGGTGAACGAGTCGGACACGGCCGCGACGGCTTCCGGCGGGCCCTCGGCGATGATCCGCCCGCCCGCCTCTCCCCCTTCGGGGCCCAGATCCAGGATCCAGTCCGCCCGCTTGATCACATCGAGGTTGTGCTCGATGACGATGACCGTGTTTCCCCGCTCCGTCAGACGGTCGAGCACCTCGAGGAGCATCCGGACGTCCTCGAAGTGGAGCCCGGTGGTCGGCTCGTCCAGGATGTAGAGCGTCCGCCCCGTCTCGACCCGGGAGAGCTCGGTCGCGAGCTTGACGCGCTGTGCCTCTCCGCCCGAGAGGGTCGTCGCGGGCTGGCCCAGGTGGACATATCCGAGCCCCACGCCCTGGAGCGTCTCGAGCTTCCGACGGATCGCCGGGATGGGACCGAGGAGCTCGAGCGCGTCGTCGACCGTCATCTCGAGCACGTCGGCGATCGACTTACCCTTGTATGTCACCTCGAGCGTCTCGCGGTTGTACCGCTTGCCGCGGCAGACGTCGCACGTGACGTAGACGTCGGGGAGGAAGTGCATCTCGATCTTCGTGAGCCCGTCCCCGGCGCAGGCCTCGCAACGGCCCCCCTTCACGTTGAAGCTGAACCGCCCCGCCGAATACCCGCGCACCTTCGCTTCCGGGACCTGCGCGAAGAGGTCGCGGATCAGGCCGAAGACGCCCGTGTACGTGGCCGGGTTGGAGCGCGGCGTCCGCCCGATCGGCGACTGGTCGATGGCGACGACCTTGTCGATCTGGTCGAGTCCCACGATCCGGTCGTGCCGTCCCGGGGTCTCCTTCGCCAGGTGAAGCCGCTTCGCGAGCGCCTTGTAGAGAATGTCGTTCACGAGGGTGCTCTTCCCCGAGCCGGAGACCCCCGTCACGCAGACGAACGTGCCCAGAGGGAACCGGGCGTGGATCGACTTGAGGTTGTTGTGGCGCGCTCCGATCACCTCGAGCCGCGCCCCGCTTCCGGAGCGCCGCGTCCGCGGCACCGCGATCTCGCTCGCCCCGGCGAGATACCGGCCGGTGAGCGAGTCGGGCGTTGCCCGGACGGATTCGAGCGTGCCCTGCGCCACGAGGTAGCCGCCGCGGCGGCCCGCGCCGGGACCCAGGTCCACGATGTGGTCCGCGGCCTCCATCGTCTCCCGGTCGTGCTCCACCACGAGAACCGAATTGCCGAGGTCGCGGAGCGCCAGGAGCGTGCCCAGGAGCTTCTGGTTGTCGCGGGGGTGGAGCCCGATGCTCGGCTCGTCGAGGATGTAGAGGACCCCGGTGAGCCGCGATCCGATCTGGGTCGCCAGGCGGATCCGCTGCGCCTCGCCCCCCGAGAGCGTCGATGCGGCGCGCTCGAGCGTCAGGTATCCCACCCCGACGTCGAGGAGGAACTGGAGCCGCGCCAGAAGCTCCTTCACGATCGGCGCGGCGATCGAAGATTCCCGCGGCCCGAGCGAGAGCCCCCGGATCGTCTGGAGCGCCCGCTCGACCGACTGGGCGGCCCATTCGGCGATGTTCTCCTTGCCGATCCGGACCGCGAGCGCCTCGGGGCGGAGTCTCGCCCCGCCGCAGGACGGGCAGGGGCGCTTGGACATCGCGGCCTCGATCTGAGATCGGATGGAGTCGGACTTGGTCTCCCGGTACCGGCGCATCATCTCCGGGATCACGCCGTGGAATTTCCCCTGGTGCTTCCACACCTTGCCGCTCTTGAGCTTGAAGCGGTACTGGAGCTTCTCGTCGCCCAGGCCGTGGAGGATCGCGCGCTGCGCCGCGGCGGGGAGCTTGGCGAACGGCGTGTCGAACGAGATGCCCAGACGCTTCGCGAATGCCTGGAGCAGCCCCTTCGTCCACGTCCCCTCCGGATCGCCCCACCAAACAACCGCCCCCTCGCGAAGCGACTTCGAGCGGTCGGGGATCACGAGGTCGGGATCGATCTCCAGCGTCGTCCCCAGGCCGTCGCACGCCTTGCACGCGCCGTAGGGACTATTGAAGGAGAACGACCGCGGCTGGAGCGGCTCGTAGGAGATCCCGCATACCGAGCAGACGGCGCTCGCGGAAAGAGTCTCCTCGCTTCCGTCCCCATGGACGACGAGCGCCATTCCCTCGGCGAGCCGCGTCGCCGTCTCCAGCGATTCGTGAATCCGGCTCCGGCGCTCCGGCTCGGCCGCCAGGCGGTCGACCAGGATCTCGATCGAGTGTTTCCGCTTCTTGTCGAGCGTCAGCTCCTCCTCGAGCTCCTTCCAGACGCCGTCCACGCGCGCGCGCACGAAGCCGAGCTTCCGCCACTGCGCCCATTCCTTTCGGTATTCGCCTTTCCGGCCGCGCACGACGGGGGCGAGGATCTGGAGCCGCTGCCCCGCGCGCGTCGCGAGGAGGGCGTCGACCATCTCCTGCACGGTCTGGCTCCGGATCGGCCGGCCGCAGTTCACGCAGTGCTGCACGCCGATTCGCGCGAAGAGGAGCCTCAGGTAGTCGTAGATCTCGGTGACGGTGTGGAGCGCGGATTGCTGCCCGCGGTCCGCTGCTCGATCGAGATCGCGGGCGAGAGGCCCTCGATCTGATCCACGTCGGGCTTCTCCATCTGCCCCAGGAATTGCCGGGCGTAGGCGGAGAGCGATTCGACGTAGCGGCGCTGGCCCTCAGCGTAGAGCGTGTCGAAGGCGAGCGACGATTTTCCCGAGCCCGAGACGCCGGTCAGGACGACGAGGGCGTTCCTCGGGATGTCGAGGCTCAGGTTCTTGAGGTTGTGCTCGCGCGCTCCGCGCACGCGGATCCAATCCACGGTGGCCTTTCGGGAAATGGGGGTTTGGAGGTCCCGACGAGTTCCGGGCGAACACCCGAGTTTAGCATACCAAGGGAGGGGGGCTCCCCCGGGCCGCCCACCCTCACTCGTACCGGAGGGGGTAGAGCCCGAAGAAGAGGCCGATGGCCGTCGAAGAGCCGAACGCGAGCAGGATGCCCCAGAGAGGCACCGCGAAGCTGAGCGGCGTGACGATGTCGATCAGCTTCCCGACCCCGAGCCCCACGACCACGCCGATCACGCCGCCCGCGCCGGTCAGGGTCATCGCCTCCACGAGGAACTGCCAGAGGACGTCGCGCTGCCGGGCTCCGAGCGCCTTCCGGACGCCGATCTCACGCGTCCGCTCGGTCACCGAGACGAGCATGATGTTCATGACCCCGATTCCCCCGACCATCAGCCCGATCGAGGAGATCGCGACCATGACCAGGTAGAACGCGCCCGTGATCTGGCTGTAGAGATCGACCAGCGACTGGTCGGTGAAGATGGCGAAGTTGTCGCCCTGGCCGTACTGGACCTTCCGCTGCCGGCGCAGGACCTCCCCGATCTGCTCCTTCGCGGTGTCGATGAGCTCCGGCGACACGGGCTTCGCGTTCAGGACCATTCGGAGCTTCGGCCCGAAGAGCTTCTCGAGCGTCGTGTGCGGAACGAGCACGATGTCGTCCAGGCTCTGCCCGAGAAACTTGCCGCGAGGCTCCGCCTGCCCGATGACCGTGAACGGCTGGCCGCCGATGTAGATGCTCTTCCCGATCGGGTTCACGTGCGGAAAGAGCGTCTCGACGTGATCGACGCCCAGGACGCAGACCGGGGCCCGGTGATCCACCTCCGCCTCGGTGAAGCCGCGCCCGTTGTTGACCGCGTAGTTGTTGGTCACCATGTAGTCTGGGGACGTTCCGATCACGAAGGTGAGGCGGCTCTCCGTGTCACGGTAGCGAAGCCGGAGCTCTTCGAAATTCAGCGGCGCCACCGCTTCCACCGCGGGGCAGAGGCGCCGGATCGCGTCCGCGTCGTCGGGCGTGAACCATTTCCGGCGCCGGAGGCTGTCCGGCATCTGCCCGACCCAGGCTCCCGGCGCGAAAGGCCGGATGTAGAGGACGTCCGTTCCGAGCGAGGCGAGCTGCGCCTTCATGCTCCGGTTCAGCCCCTCGATGATCGAGATCATCGCCATGATGGCGGTGATGCCGATGATGACGCCGAGGACGGTCAGGAAGGAACGGAGCTTGTTGGTCCGGAGCGAGTCGAAGGCGATCGACGCGCCCTCGCGGATCTCGATGGCCACGGGCTACTCCTGCCGGAGCGCGACGATCGGATCGAGGCGGGCCGCCCGGGTCGCCGGGTAGACGCCGAAGAAGAGCCCGACCGAGGAGGCCACCGCGAGGCTGATCGCGACGGACCAGGGCTGAATCGACGCGGGGAGCGGCGTGACCGCCCGGATCAGGAGCGCGAAGGCGATGCCGCAGAGGACGCCCAGGATGCCCCCGAAGAAGGCGAGGACCACCGCCTCACTCAGGAATTGTGAGAGGAGATCCGATCGCCGCGCGCCCACCGCCTTTCGGATCCCGATCTCCGGGGTCCGTTCCGTCACGGCGACAAGCATGATGTTCATGATCACGATCCCGCCGATCACCAGCGAGATCGCGACGAGACCGATCGTGCCGGCGAAGATGCCGCCGGTCAGGGTCTGATAGAGCGCCATGTAGGTCTCGGCGGTGCTGATGGCGAAGTCGTCCGGCGCTCCGAGCGGGACGTGGCGGGCGGAGCGGAGCACGACGCGCGCCTCGTCCGAGAGGCGCTCCAGGTCGACGCCCGGAATGGCGCTCACGAGGATCGTCAGCGATCGACGCGCGCCGAACATCTTCTCGAATTGCCCAAGCGGCACGACAACGAGGTTATCCTGGCTCTGCCCCAGCACGTTGCCGCGCGGAACCACGGTCCCGACGACGAGCAGCTCATGCCCCGCCACGCGGATCGACTTTCCGATCGGATCGACCTGGGGAAACAGCTTCTCCGAAACCTCGGAGCCGATCACGCAAACCGACCGGCGCCGGGAGATGTCGCTGTCTTCGAGCGCCCGGCCTTCCTCCGTCTCATACTTGCCGACCGATTGGTACCCCTCGGTCGTGCCCAGCACGCGGACGTTCCGAAGCTCCGTTCTCCCCGCCCGGACGCTCTTGTTTGTCTCAGCCTGGGCCACGACCCGGCCCGCGAGCTGCATGCGGTCTTGGAGCGCGCCAGCCTCGAATTGCGTCAGATCCTGCCGCTTCGCGGCAAGCCGCCACGCGTCGTCATCCGTAATGAGGCCGAACTTGTCGACATAGATCACGCGAAGGCCCTGCTCGAGGATCTTCTCGGAGACGTAGGTATTCAAGCCGTCGATGATCGAGACGACGGCGATGACCGACATGACGGCCACGACGTTGCCGAGAACGGTGAGGACGGTGCGGAGCTTGTGCGCGCGGAGGGCGCGAACCGCGATCTTCAGATTCTCCGTCAGCGCGATCCAGAAGTCGCCCCGGATCGGGCGCTCAGGACTCATGCGGGGGACGGCGCGGCCGTCCTTGTCGATCGATCGCTCTCGATGCGGCCGTCGCGCAGCCGCACGATGCGGTGGGCGCGTTCGGCCACCTCTTCCTCGTGGGTGACCAGGATGACCGTGTTGCCGCGGCTGGAGATGTCGTCGAGCAACGCCATGATCTCGAGGCCGGTCTTGGAGTCGAGGTTGCCGGTCGGCTCGTCGGCGAGGACCAGGGACGGCCCGTTCACGAGCGCGCGGGCGATCGCGACGCGCTGCCGCTGGCCGCCCGAGAGCTCGTTGGGGCGGTGGTGCGTCCGGTCGCCCAGCCCGACCATCTCCAGCATGCCGCGGGCGCGCTCGCGGCGCTCCTTGGCCGGCCTGCCGGCGTAGATCAGCGGAAGCTCGACGTTGTGGAGCGCGTCCGCGCGGGGGAGGAGGTTGAAGGTCTGGAAGATGAACCCGATCTCCTGGTTCCGGATCCGCGCGAGCTCGTCGTCGTCCCGCTCGCGGATCTCCGTGCCGCGGAGCTTGTACGATCCGCTGGTCGGCGTATCCAGGCAGCCGACGATGTTCATGAGCGTCGACTTCCCTGAGCCCGACGGGCCCATGATCGCCAAATACTCGCCCTTCCGGACGTGAAGGGAGACGCCGTCGAGGGCGTTCACCTCCGTCGAGCCCATCTCGTAAACTTTGCGGATGTCGGTGATATCGATCAGGGCGCTATTGTCGCTCGGGCCGGCGCTCACGATTGCTCCTTCCCCTTCGGCTTCTTCGGCTCCTCGATCTTGACCTTCTGTCCCGGTTTCAGCGTTCGGAGCGTCTTGTGGGGCCCGATCACGACCTTGTCCCCGGGCTTCAGCTCCCCGGCGACCTCGAAGTCGGTGTCGCTCGCGGGAATTCGGCCTTCCCGCCCACGATCACGAACACGCCGCGAATCTCTTCCGTCTTCTTGGCCTTGGGATCGGTAGGCGCCGCGGTCGGGCCGGCCTCATCCGCCTTCGCGTCGCGGGGAGCCGACTTCCGCTTCCCCTTTACCGGCGGCTTGAGATCGTCGGGAGTCCGCACCACGACCGACTGGATCGGCACGGTGAGCACGCTATCCCTGGTCGCGGTCTTGATCTCAACGTCCGCGGTCATCCCGGGGCGAAGCATTCGGGGGGGATTGTCGATCATCACGTCCACCTTGAAGTTGGTCTGCTGCTCCTGCGTCGCGACGTCCTCGATCGTGGGCGAGTTCGCGATGTCGGAGACGCGGCCGGTCAGCGTCGTGTCGGGGAGCGCGTCGACCTTCACCTCGGCGCTCTGCCCCAGCGTGACCGTCGAGACGTCCGTCTCGTCCACGTCCGCTTCCACCTTCATGCGGGCAAGGTCGGCCACCGTCAGGATGACCGTGCCCGGATTGTTCATCGTCCCGATCACGGCGATCTCCCCCCGCTCGATGCTGAGCTGGGTGATCGTGCCGTCGATCGGAGCGTCGAAGCGGGTCTTCCGGAGGTAGTCCTCCGATACCTGGACCGCCGCCATCTCGCGCTCCACTTCCTCGCGGTTCGAATCGACACGGGCCTTGTCGGAGTTCCGCTGCGTCCTCGCCTGGTCCAGCTCCTCCGGCGAGACCAGCTTCTGCGCGGCAAGCGATTCCTTCCGCTGCAAGGAGGCCTCGGACTGCTGGAGCGCCGCATCGGTCAGGCGGAGGTTCGACCGGGCCGCGGCCAATGCCGCGGTCGCCTCGCGGAGCTGCGCCCGGTACTGGGTGTCGTCGATCTGGAGGAGGAACTGACCCTTCCGCACGCGATCGCCCTCCTTCACGGAGAGCCGCACCACCTGGCCCGGCACGTTGGCGCTCAGCTTGACCTGGGTCTCGGGCTGAACCCGACCCGGCGCCCGCACCGTCGCGGAGATCGACCCCCTCTTCACGTCACCGGCCTGGACGGCCACCTGCCCGCCCGCGGATCGCCTGAGGTTCGAGATCACGATCACGAGCAGCACGACCGTCCCGATCCCGATCCACAAAATCCGCTTTCCGCCGCCGCTCATTCCGATCTCTCCTCCGGTGCCGTTCGAGAGGCTAGTACCGCTTCGCCCCGACCGCGAACTCGAGCCCCGCCTCGGCGATCCTGGCGTCCGCCGCCGCCTCCACCAAGCTCTGGCGGGCGGTGGCCAGCCCGACCTCCGAGGTCAGGAGGTCGAGGTACGTCCCCGCGCCGAGCTCGTAGCGGCCCTTCGAGAACTTGTAGTCCTCCTCGGCCGAGGTGAGCCCTTCGCGCGCCACGTCGATCCGCTGGACCGCCTCGCGCAGCGTGAGCCACGCCTGCTGCACTTCGACCGCCACGTCCAGCTCCCGTTGACGCCGCTGCGATTCCGCCTCGAGCATCGCCCCCTTTGCCTGGCGCACCCTGCCTTCGATCGCGAGACCGTCGAAGATCGGCAGCGACGCCCTCAGCGAGCCCTGCCACTCCGTGGCGTAGCGGGTGGGACTGAAATCCCCGAACGGCCCTTGGACCGTCTCGTCGATCCGAGACCGGTCGACGGTGACCGTCGCTGTGACCGACGGGAGCCGCACGGCCCGCGCGCCGAAGAGGTTTGACCGAGCGGCGCTCTCCGCCGCCTTCGCGCTCTCGAGACGCGGCCGTGCCGCGATCGCCAGTCGGATCGCGGCGGCGGAATCGGGGATCACGATCCCCTCCTCTACTTTCGGATCGGGGACGATTCGCTGCCCGGGCCGGACTCCGATGATCTGCCCCAGCTTCGCGGCCTGGATCTCGACCTGACTCTCGGCTTTCAACCGGTCGCCCTGCGTCGTCGCGCGCCGGGCCCGAGCCTTGAGCACGTCCCCCCGCGCCACCGTGCCCACCTGGAAGAGCGCGTCGGCCCGCGTCTCCTCGTCGCGCGCGAGCTTCTCGGTCTCCCGCGCCACTTGGGCCAGCCGATCGGCCTTCAGCAGGACGAAATATTGCTGCTTCACCTGGTAGACGACCTGGTTCCGCGTCTCGATCTCGTCGAACTCGCTTCCTCGATGCACGTGATCCCGGCGCCGCTTCTCCACGATCGAAGCGGCGCTGATCACGTTCGACGACGCGGTCGCGCTAAGCGTGGTGAACTCCTGCTTCGTGTTCACGCCGAGGAACGTGCCCGACGGATCGAACAGCTGCGAGCGTGCCTTGTCGGGCCGAATCTGCGTGTACGACGCCTCGGTCGTGACCGACGGGAGGATCCCGCTCCAGCCCCCGAGCGCCGACCCGCTTGCCTGGCGCGAACGCGCGTGCGCCGTCCGAATGTCCGCGTTCCGCTCCAGGGCGGTCTGGACGCAGCGGGCGAGGCTCCACCGCTCGCCTGCGGGGACGGTCGATGAGGTCAGGAGGCTTTCGGCCGCGGTCGTGGGGGCAAGCTGGATGGTGTCCGCGGCAGCGGCGGGCCGCGAGGCTTCGGGCGGCGCCTTGGTCTGCCCGGCTGCCGGCGTGAACACCGCCGCCGGCAAGGTGAGCGCGAGGAGCACCAGCGTCCAATTTCTTCCCCAGTTCATCCGACTTACCCCCATGACGGTTCGAAGCGACGGCGCCGCAAAGTGATCCCGATCAATACGCATGATCTACCGCGATTGTTTCCAGCCAGTTCCCAACCGACGCGTCCCTACCTCGAGATCCCGGACAGGACGGCGCCGATGAGGAAAGCAGGCAGGACCACGAGCACTCCAAAGCTGAATTTCTTCTTCGCGAAGACGGATACGCCGACGGCGGAGACCGCCCCCGACCAGAGCATCAGGGGATTGCTCAGGGTGTCGAGAAATCGCCCGAGGAAACCGGGATCCTCGCCGAACAGGTTTCCCAGGCCGAGGCGGATGTCGAGCGTTCCCTTTCCAAGGGCGAGTCCCAATCGAACCGCGACGTCGACGAGGCCGATGACGGCCGCGTGCGCCGCGACGCAAAGGTAGTGCTGGAATCTGAGCCGCGCCCCCAGCATGAGATTGCCGATGAAGAAGAGGAGCGCGGAGTTGAAGAGCAGAACGAAGGCGACCACGACGACGGCGGTGGTGGCCCCGATGACCGGCGCGGCCGGAGAGTCGAAGAACTTCTCCATGGCGCCGATCATCTCGGGCGGCTTTCCCTTCGCCTCCATCTTGGCGATGGCGTCGCTCTTGACGATGCCCGATTGGAAGATCGCGACCGCGAAGGCCGCCTGAGCCAAGACAACGAGGATCAACGGAATCAGGAAGCGCGGCTTCGCGGCCATCCCCTCGAAGGTTTTCCTGGGATTCGCGAACACCCCGATGATGCTCTGAAACGCCGATATCGAGGGCGCTGCTTCCACCCCATTGGCGTCGCCGGAGCCGGGCGCGGAGTTCCTATCACCCTCCATGTTATTGACCCCCCGTCATTTGCGAAGCCGCCTTCAGCGAGAACATGAGCCCGAGGAAGGTGCGGCCGAAGCGCGGAAATGCTTATGGAGAAGAAGCTTGCCCGGACCAAGCACGACCAGCAAGAGTAGGCTGCGGGGGTAGCGCTGTCAAAGAGAAATGGGGTCGAGGAGCGCTCGGGAGCGCCCCCCGGCCACGGCGTTCAAAGCTTGAACTCGATTGGAATCTCGACCCATACGGCGACGGGGTTCCGCCCGGAGAGGGCCGGGTGAAAGCGCCACCGGGCGATCGCTTCCCGCGCGGCGTCGGTCAGGCCCGAGACATCGCGCAACACCGTGATCCGCGTGACCTGCCCGTCCCGGCCCACGAGGACGTGCAACACGACGCGGCCCTGGATCCCCTGCTCGCGCGCCCAGTCGGGATAATCGGGTGCGGGGCGGTAGATGGGAACGGGCGGTTGGTCGAAGGCGACGAATGCTCCTTCCGAGGGATTCCCGTCGACCGCGGGCTCGCCGCTGGGCTCGCCGCTGGGTGGCGGCGCGGAGGAAGGCGGCTCCCTCCTCGTGTCGTTCCCGATCGCCTTCACGTTCCGGCTCGGGTTATCGAGCGTGGGCGGATCCCATTGGACGGGCTTGAACACGCCATTGTCGGTCGGATTCGTCGTGGGGCGCTCGGAGGGCGGCATGACCGGCGGAGGCGGCAGGTCGGTCGGCGGGACCGGCATGACGTGGATCGCCGTCTTGTACCAGGTTGGTTGCGTCTCGACAGAGCGCGCTTGGAGCCAGAGGACGCCACCGAGGACTGCTAGATGCCCAACACCTGAGATCGCCAACGCACGGCTGAAAAACCGGCGGGCGTTCGCGCGAATCTCCGGGGCACCGATCGGAATCCAGCTGGGGGGAGGGACGGTCGCGGCGGTCATGGCGCGTCGACCTTTCTTGTCCCGGCTCCGTCCCGCCGCGCGGCGGCGGCGGGAGATCTACGCGAGGGGGGTGAAACGCTCTAGAAGTGGAAGTCCATCGGCACTTCCACCCACACGGCCACCGGCTTGTTGTTGCTGAGCGCCGGCTTGAAGACCCACTGCTTGATGGCGGCAACTGCGGCTTCGTCGAGCATCTTCACGCTTCGGATCACCTTGACGTTCTTGACCCGCCCATCCTTTCCGACGAGGACGTGGAGCACGACGCGGCCCTGAACCTGGGCGTCGCGCGCCATCTCGGGATACTTGGGCGTCACCTGGGTTACGGGCACCGGCTCGTCCTCGTAATACACGAACTCCCCTTCGCCCGGCAGCTCATCCGAGGCGATGACGAGGCTGTCCTTGCCGGCGGTACCCAAGCCGACCGGAGAGAGGGCCTGCGAGAGCTCCTGCTGGGTCATGATGGTCTGTTCGGGCGCCTGCGCATCCGGAACCGGGACCGGCGTTCCGATCGTGGGCTTCACGATCTCCTGATTGATCGGGATCACCGGCGGAGGCGGCGCCGAGGAGAGCGGCGGCGGCGGCGGCAGGGTCTGCATCTTGATCACGCGTCCCGTGTAGGCGGCCTCGTCCGGCGGGTGCCAGATCTGGGTCAGCATGTAGATTCCGATGATCGCCAGATGGATTCCGGCGGAAATGAGGAGCCCCTTCCGGAACATCCGCTGCGAGTTCGCCTTGAGATCGGCGGCTCCGATCGGGACACGCTCGAACACGGTCGAAGCGACGGTGGAGGTCACAGACCCGCGATCTCCTTCCTGTCCGCGTCGTCGAGCGGCGCCAAGGAGAATCGATTCAGCTCGGCGAACTGCAGCTGGTCGATGATGTTCACCATGTACTTGTACTTCACGGTCCGATCGATCTTCACGAGGACCACCAGCTTGGGATTCTTCTTTCCTTCCGCCGCGAAGATCGCCTCGAGCTCATCGAACTTCGCCTCCTTGGGCGGGGCCTTGGCCAGCGTCCAGAACGCGCGGACCCCTCCCTGCGTCGTGTCCGCGGGTGCGACCACCCGGAGTGTGAACACGTTCGACTCCGCGATCTCGACCTTGGCTTTGGGGTCCGGCGGGAGGTTGATCTCGAGCGCCTGCGGCTTGCGGAATACCGTGGTGCACATGAAGAAGATGAGCAGGAGGAACGCGACGTCGACCATCGGGGTCATGTCGATCTTGACCCCGATGCGCTTCGGCGCCCTCTTCCGAAGTCCGCCCTTTTTGTGTTTTACGCCAGCTTCAGGGGTGTCTACGGCACCCATGGTACGTCACTTCCTTTCGGTGTCGCGGCGGTCGGCCGCTACCTCATTGCCGACTTCTTGCTCGCCACCAGCTCCGTGACGAGTTCGAACGTGATCGTATTCGTCTTCTGCATGATGGCCATGACGTCTTCCATCGTCCCGTATTCCGAGTCCTTGTCCGCCTTAATGGCCACGCGGAGCCGGGGGTTGCGATGGCGCTGATCCAAGACCAGCTGCTCCAGGCTCACCATGTCGGTTTCCTGCTGAGGGTTCTTCCCCACCTGCCAATACAGCTTGTTGTCCTTGGATATTCCCAGAATCAGCACATCCGACTCGGGCACCTTGAGATTGGAATGGCTATCCGGGAGGGCGATCGGCACCTTCTGGGGCGGATCGAACTGCGACGTCGACATGAAGAAAATCAGCAGCAGGAAGGCCACGTCGACCATCGGCGTCATGTCGATCTTGACGCCGATCCGCTTCATCTTCTTCGCAGCCATGCTACTTCGTCGCCTCCTTCAGCGCCAACACCTCGACGACCTCGAGGGTCGCCTCGTCCATCATGTAGTTGAAATTGTCGATCATCGTGACGAACACGTTGTAGAGCACGATCGAGAAGATGGCGACGAAGAGACCGCCGGCGGTGTTGATGAGCGCCTCGGAGATCCCGACCGCGAGCTTGACCGCGTCCACCGATCCGGTGTGTCCCAGCGCCGAGAACGACCGGATCATTCCGATCACCGTTCCGAGAAGACCGACCATCGTCGCGATCGAAGCGATCGTGGCGAGAGCGATCAAATTCCGCTCGAGAAGCGGAACCTCGAGCATGTTCGCCTCCTCCATCGCCTTCTGAACCTCTTGGAGCTTGGCCTGGCGATCGATCGGCGCGGTGCGCACGAGCAGATAGCGGTCGAGGCCGGCCCGGAGCACGTTCGCCAACGAGCCCCGCTGCTTCGAGCAGAGGTCCGCGGCGCCCTCGATGTCCATGGTGTCGATCTTCTTCCGAACGTTGCGCATGAAGGTCGGGATCGGATCCTTGCCCCTCGCGCGGGAAATCGTGAAGAGGCGCTCGAACACGAGCGTCACGGACATGATCGAAAGCATGATGAGCAGCGCCACCAGCGGTCCGCCCGACTTGATGTACTCCGGGAGAAACATGTAGATGACGATGGAGATGGCCAGGGCGGCCACGGCGACGATCGTGATGAATAAGCCTTGTCTCACTACGACTCCCTCCTCTTCCGAGATGAGAACGTCCTACCGGGCTGGACGCAAAAAGTATGCATCAGGCCCGAACTGACCGGCAATACCTGTTACTTGAAGCTCTTCGAAGCCTCATCGCAGCTGTCGTACACGTCGAAGACGAGCGAGAGCTTCGTCACGACGAAGATGTTCTGGATCTTCTTGTCCACGGCGCAAAGCTTCATCTGCGCGCTGCGCTTCGCGTAATTCGAATGACCCGCGATGAGCACTCCCAGCGAGACCGAGTTCATGAACGTGGTCTGCCCCAGGTTGATCAGCAGTTTCTTGTTTCCCGCCTCGCTCAGCTCCTTGATCTTGGCCGCCAGCTCGTCCGTCTCCTTGCCGCCCAAGAGCATTCCCTTCGGCGTGAGGATCGTGACGTCACCCGAGGTCCGGACATCCAAGCTCATCGTGCCTCCCTGTTCGCGGCATCCCGCCGCGTTGGCCTACGGAGTGCTGGCACCAGCGCCAGACGGTTTGGCGCCCGCGCCTGTCGATTTGGCGCCTTTGCGCTGTAGCTGCTGCTCCTCCCATTTTCGAATGATCTCGAGTCCCCGCGATGCTTCACGGTTTGTCGGGTCGATCTCGAGCGCTTTGTTGAACTCGAATTTCGCTTTATTTTGATCGCGGCATTTGGAGTAGGTCTGTCCCAGCCAGATGTGGCCCTGCACGTGGTCCGGCGTCAGCTCGGTGGCCTTCTGGAACAGCCCGAGGGCCTCCGAGCAGTTGTCCATGAGCAGGAGCGCCAGGCCGGCCCCCCGGTACGCGTCGGCGTTCGCCGAATCGGCCGCGATCGCCGCGCGGTAGGTCTCGAGCGCCACGGGGAGCGAGTCCGGCTCCATCGTGAGCATCGTCTGGCCGATCCAGATCATTGCCCGCACGTCCTTGGGATTCACCGCCAAAGAGCGTCTCAGGATCTCGATCGCCTTCGCCTTGTCGCCGAGCTGGAGCCTCGAGAGGGCCAGGTTCAAGAGCGCCGGGACGAACACGGAATCGGCCTGGAGCGTCCGCTCGAAATACGGAGCCGCCGACGCGAAATCCTGCCTCGAGAAGTAGAGGAAGCCGAGCTGGAAATTCCCGTCCTTGGTCAACGTCGAGTCCTGCGCGAGAGCCCGGGTCAGATGCTCGAATGCCTTGGCGGAATCGCCGGCCGCGACGAACAACGTTCCGACGCGAAGGTTCTCCTCGGCGGTGAGCGAATCGGTGGCGGAGGCGTACTGGTCGCAGTACGCGAGCGCGCTGTCGCGCCCGGCCTCCCCTTGTTCGGCGTAGAGCTTGCAAAGCGCCCCCAGGACCTCGGGAACGCCGGGCTTCATCTCGTTCGCCTTGGTCAAGGTGATGACGGCTTCCACCTTGTCGTTGGAATCACGGCTGTTGGATAGCGCTCGGCCCGATTCCAGATAGCCCTGGTAGTCGTCGGGCACGAGGCCGGTGTAGACCTTGAAATTATCGGCGGCTTCCTTGTATCGCTTCGCGCGATAGAAGAGGCGCCCCGATTCCAGATACGCGGGCGCGTACGTCGAATCCTGCTGCGTCGCGGCGATGAACGCGGTGAGACCCGCGTTGAACTCGTTCATCCCGACGAGCGCCTTGCCGTAGAGGTAGTGGTACTCGGGATTTTTCGGATCCAGCTCGGTCGCGCGGCCGTACTCCGGCGCGGCCAGGACCGGGATCTTCTTCCGCATGTAGAACCCGCCGAGATCGACGCGGACGCGCAGGTTGTTCGGGTCGGTCTCGCGCGCGCGGATGAATACTTCTTCCGCCTGCTTCAGGTCGCCCTTCCCCTCCAGGGCAAGCGCCAAGCCCGCGAGAAAGAGGGCTCTCCCCTGCTTGAGAAGGGTTCCCTTCCGGAAGACCTTAGCGGCGTCGTCGTACCGCTTGTCCTCCAGGTACGATTGGCCCAGGGCGTAGAGCGCCGCCGGATCCTTAGGGTCGTACTTGACCGCGTCCTCGAGCTTGGCCGTGCCCTCCTCCTTCTTGCCCGTCTTGCGCAGGAGTTTTCCGAGCCCGGTGAGCGCCTCCGGGTACTTTGGATTCAGCTTGAGCGCGGTCTGGTACTCCACGAGCGCGCTGTCGGCGCCTTCGGGCGTGCCGAACCGCTCGAGGGCGGACGCGAGGTAGTAGTGCGGCTTCGGGCTGTTTGGATCGAGCTTCTGGGCCTTGCTGAAGAGGTCGAGCGATTCCCGGATCTTTCCCTCCCGGAGCATGGAGATCCCCTGCTTGATTAGGTCTCCCGAGGAGAGAGCCCACGCCGGAGGGGTCGCCAGGGCGAGCACGAGGATCGTGGCGGGCACGAGATAGCGGACGAGCTTCACTCTACCCCCTCGGCCGTGCGGATGATCCGGATGGGAACGGTGGCTGGGGCGTAGCCGTGCCGCGCGATGATGCGCTGCCCGTCTATGCCCGAGACGAAGTTGATGAAGCTCGAGACGGTCGCGGCCGGATGAGCGCTCGTCGCGACCGAGATCGGTTTCAGGAGCGGGTACCGGCGCGTGAAGAGCGTCTCGCGCGTCAGCGGAATCGACTCCAGCCCGATCGCCTGGGAAACCCGAAGCGTCTTCACCCGCGAGCCGACGCCCTCCGCCAGCGGCCGCGACACGCAGGCGAGCGCGTTTCGCCGAGTCGCAACCACCTCGACGACTTCCTCCTCCGTCGGCGGCGCGTAGACGGTCGGCGCGTACGGGTCGCCTCCGAGGAGCGCCTGCTCCAGGTAGGCGTAGATACCGAGCCGCGGCCCCGCTGTCAGGGTGATAATCTCTCCTCCTTGCCTCCAACCGAGGGAGGCCCATTCCTTCGTTTCGCCGCGGTAGACGGCGGCGAGCTCCGTGCGCGAAATCTGCTCGATCGGCGAGGCCGGGTTCACGATCACCGCCACCGCGTCCCACGCGACCGGGAATGCTTGCATTCCATCCCGCCGGATCGCCGCCTCGACCTCCGGGTCCGTCAACTCCCTCAGCAAGAGCGACATCGAAACCTCACCGTTCACCAGCTGCTCCATTCCTTCCGCGGAGCCCGATGGCCGTATGACGATCGAGTCCGCGTCCGGGTACTGATCCCGGAATTCCCGGATTTCGGCCCGGAACAGAGGAGACAGGTACTCTGTCCCCGCGAGCGTCAGCGGCGGAGAGGATGTCTTCCGAGGGGGGGATGGCGATGAGCAGGCCCCGCAGGCCAGGGCCGCCATGACGAGCGCCGCCCGAGAAAACCGAGCGCGCGACGCCCGGCGAAAGCCACTCACCTCGTAAGACTACCCGCCCTCGTAACCCCTGTCAATCCCTGCACATTTCCGCGCCTTCCGGGCGCCGAACCGAGCCTACTGGGGATACCCCGCCGGGAGCCAATTAATTCCCCGTAACGGCCGCGACCGCTTGCAAAAACGCCACCCACGAGGGGTGGCTGCACGGCGTCGCGCCGTCGAAGAGTGGGGGAACGTACGGTGGTGTCCATCGGGGTGTCAATCCATATTCTGGTGGGAAGCCCTCAGGGCCTAGCGCTCTGCCGGATCCCACCCCGCGCCTAGGGGCGCAGGCGGTTCAGGAGACGAGGAAACGGGATCGTCTCGCGCAGGTGCTCGATCCCACAGATCCAGGCGAGCGCGCGCTCGATGCCCATGCCGAACCCGCTGTGCGGCACCGACCCGTACCGCCGCAGGTCCAGGTACCACTCGAACGTCTCCTTGGAGAGCTTCTCCTCCTCGATCCTCTCGACGAGCGTTCCGTAGTCGTCCTCCCGCTGCCCTCCGCCGACGATCTCGCCGTATCCCTCCGGGGCGAGGAGATCGCACGAGAGTGAGAGCCGGTCGTCGCCGGGATCGCGCTTCATGTAGAAGGCCTTCACGGCCGCCGGGAAGCGGTGCACGAAGAAGGGCCGATCGCGCCCCTCGGTCAGGACCGTTTCATCCGTCGCCCCGAAATCGCCGCCCCACTCGAACGGGAGCCCCTTTTCCTTCAGCGTTCGCGCGGCCTCCTCGTACGAGACGCGCGGAAACGGAGGATGGACGCGCTCGAGGGCGGCGACGTCCCGGCCCAGGACCTTGAGCTCCTCGCGCCGATCCTCGAGCACGCGCGCGACGATCGCCTCGACGAAGCGCTCGATCCAGACCATCAGATCGTCGAGCGTCGCGTACGCGATCTCGGGCTCCACCATCCAGAACTCGATCAGGTGGCGCCGCGTTTTCGATTTCTCGGCCCGGAAGGTCGGGCCGAAACAGTAGGTCCGGCCGAAGGCCATCGCGGTCGCCTCGTTGTAGAGCTGGCCGCTCTGTGTGAGATAGGCTTTCTCGTCGAAGTACTCGGTCTCGAACAGGGTGGTCGTCCCCTCGCACGGATTGGGGGTGAAGATCGGGGCGTCGGCGAGGGTGAAGCCTTCCCGGTTGAGGAAGCCGCGGCAGGCGTCGACGAGGGTGTGGCGGATCTTCAAGATGGCGTGCTGCCGCTGCGAGCGGATCCAGAGATGCCGGTGATCCAGGAGGAACGGCGTTCCGTGCTCCTTCGGCGTGATCGGATACTCGCGGCTCTCCCCCACGACCTCGAGCCCCGTGAGGGTGAGCTCCACGCCGCTCGGAGCCCGCTTGTCCTCGCGCACGAGGCCCCGCGCCCGGATCGCCGCCTCCTGCGACACCGCCGCGGCGCGGGCAAAGACGTCCTCGGGCAGATCCGCCTTCGAGGCGACGCACTGCACGACGCCGCTTCCGTCCCTTACTTGGAGAAATTCGAGCTTCCCGCTCGATCGTCGCGCGTAGAGCCACCCCTCCAGCAGGACCTCTTGTCCGACCTTTCCGGGGAGTGCTTCGATGCGGGTCGCTTGCGCCGGCATGCCGCTTCCTCCCAACCTCCCTTGGATGACAACGATGCGTCGTGAGGCGCGTAGGATAGCACGCTGGGGGACAAATCCCTTGACACCCCTTCCACCCCACCACTAACGTGCGCCCGTGACGCGCCGAACGACTGGTCATCGAGCCTCGCACGCGCACCGGCGACATTTTCGCGTCCCCGCGGTTGCGTTCACACTCCTCGCCTCGGCACTCTCTCTGGCTTCCCCGCGGGCTGCCATCGCGAAGGGTGAGGCGTTCGCGCCGGCCGGCGCCGAAGCGATTACGAGCGCGCTCAACCAGAAGTACGACTCCGGCGTGACGCGCGCCCTGGCGGCGGCGCAGGCCTGCTACCGCGAGGCCCTCGCGCAGGACGCCACCGGGAAACCCGCCGAGGCCATCCGACTCCTGGAAGCGGCGTCCGCCTTCGACCCGGACTTCCCGGACGCGCACTTCACGCTGGCCCGCGTGCTGGCGTTTCGAAACCCGGGCCGCGCGGTGGGCGAGCTGAGCGAGGCCTTCCGCATTCTCGGGCGAAGCTACCCCTGGCAGCGCCACCTTCTCGCGAACGTGCTGACCGGCCTCATCGCCGTTTGGATGGTCAGCCTCCTTCTCGCGGTGATCGGAATCGCGTTCCGGCACTTCCCCCACCTGGTCCACGTCGTGCGGGAGCTGTTGGGAGCGCCCCAATCGCACATCGGGCAGGCGTCCGCCGCCGTCGTGACGCTCTCCCCCGCGGTATGGGGGCTCGGCGCCATCCCGACGGCGACGCTCTTCTCCGGCCTCACCTCCTTCCGTTTCGGGAAGCGCGAGGTGGGTCTCGTGGTGCTGTTCCTGGTCTCCGCGCTCGTTCTCGCGGGCGGTATCGGCGCGATCGCCCCTTGGGCGGGCGCGCCGACGCTCGAGGAGCCGGGACTTCTGGTGGACCGCGCGATGAACTCCGGGTACGACCCGGACCTCGCGGCGGCGCTCATGTCGTGGGAGGCCCGCGACGCGACCGAAGCGCTCTTCCCGTTCGCGCTCGGATCGATGGCGCGGCGAAGCGGGGACCTCGACATGGCCGAGAGGCAGCTTACCCTCGCCGCCGTGCTCCGCCCGAAGACGGCCTGGATCCTGACGAACCTCGGAAACGTCTACTTCGCGCGCGAGGATTTCGGGCGGGCGAGGCAGACCTACGAGGCGGCCGCGGCCGCCACGCCCGGGGCGGTCGAGCCTCATTTCAATCTGGCGCAGGTCTATACGAAGCAGCTCATGTTCACGGAGGCGAGTCGAGAGCAGTCCCGCGCCTCCACAATCTCGTTCGATCGCGTGGCCGATTTCAGCCGCTGGACCGCGCCGCAGCTCAACCGGAGCGTCATGGACGCGGATCCGCCCGCCGAGGCGCTGTGGGGGCTCTCCCGGCGTTTCGCGTCGCACCGGATCCCGAGCGTCCGCGAAGGAAACGCCCTGATCCGGTGGGTCACGCGCCTGGCGCCGCCGGCGCCTTTTGCGCTGGTCTTCATCCCCGCGATGTTTCTCATCTTCGCCGGGATCGGCCAATTCCTCGGGCGGGGCCTCCCGACGATGCACTGCTCCAACTGCCAGACGGTGATCTGCCGCCGCTGCGTCAAGCGGATGCAGCAGCGCGCCTTCTGTGAGAACTGCTTCAAATCGGTGAAGGAGCTGAAGTCGACGGAGTTCACCCGGCTTCTCCTCACCCGGCAGGGCCGGGGCGCCGCGCGGAGGCGCACGGCGGGCCAGGCGATCCTCACCCTCCTCGTGCCCGGTGCGGCTCAGATGCTCCGGGGCGCGACCCTCTCGGGATTCTTCGCTCTCCTCGTGATGAGCTCGGCGGCGCTGCTCGTCGTTTGGAACGGCGCCCTGGTGCCGTCGCTCGACGTGCTTCCGTCCCCGACGTCGGGATTGGCCAAGAGAATCCCACTCATCCTCCTCTTCCTGCTCACGTACGCGATCAGCGTCGCGCGGTATTTCTCCACGACGACGACACACGTCGAGGACCTGACCGCCCCGGTGGACGAGGCAACGGGCGCGGGCGCGAGACCGGCGCGCGCCCGAACGGGCCGGAGACCCTGACATGGCGCTCCAGGGAAACCTCGACGATTTCAGCCTCCCCGAAATCCTTCAGCTGATCGCGGTTCAGCAGAAGTCGGGCGTGCTCAAGCTGACCGCCGGCGATGATGTCGCGGTCGTCTTCTTCGAGGCGGGCAAGATCGTCTCGACGCGCGACCGACGCAGGAACGCGCGCGATCCGCTGAAGCCGTACTTGGTCCGGACGGGGCATCTGACCGAGGCCCAGCTGAAGCAGATCGAGACCATCGAGGCCGAGAGTCGGAGGGAGCTGACCGACGTCCTCCTCTCCGGCAACTACATGACGAGCGAGGCGCTCACGCAGGCGCTGGAGCACCAGATCCAGGACACGCTCCACCAGCTGCTCACGTGGAAATCCGGCTCCTACCACTTCTCGGGCGATTCACGCACCGTTCCCAAGTTCGCGGTGAACGTCCGCCTGAATACCGAGGGGCTCCTGATGGAGAGCATGCGGCGAATCGATGAGATCGTCCGCTATCGGGAAACGCTCTCCTCCCCCGCGATGGTGCTCCGCCCGAAGCCGCTGGCCATGCCGCCCAAGGAGATGTCGTCCCAGGAGCGGCGCATTCTGCCGCTCGTCGACGGCTTGCGGCCGCTGCGCGACCTCGTCGCGCAATCGAAGCTGGTGGAGTTCGAGGCGTTCGAGGCGCTCCATCACCTCCTGGACCTCGGCGTCATCGAGGTTTCGCTCGGTGCGGCGCCCGCGAAGGTGACCCCGATCGCCGCGGAGCCGCCCCCGGTTCCCGCGCGGCGGACCGCCAACAGCTTCCTCGCCTTCGCGGTCGCCATCGTTTCCCTTGCCGCCTCCTTCGCGATCGCGTTCTTTGTCACTCCGGCTCTTCTCTCCCGAGCGGCGCGAGCCGCGGCGCCGGCGGTGGTCGCCGTCCCGCCCGAGATCGCGCTCGTCGACGAGGCCGCCCGCGTGAGCCTCGCTCTGGAGACCTACCGGCGGGTCCGGGGGGAATATCCTCCGGATCTGGAGACCTTGGGTGTCGAGGGCTACCTCCCCGCGGCGATGGCGCGCGCGGCCGCCCGCCTCTATCAGTACCAGAGCGACGGGGTGACCTACTCGCGCGTTCTCCGCTGAGTCACGCACCACCCCGGCCGACCGCTCGTAGCGGGTAGCCGACGCCCCACCGCCATCGGTTGTAAGCTTCCGTGGCGCCCGCGATCAGAATCGCGGCGAGGAATGCGGCCGGCGCTTGGGGCGCCAGGATCACGAGAAAAAGCAGCTGGAGCCGTATCGAGAGCGCGTTCCACGAGGCGGCCGTCCGCGAATCGAGTCCCGGCCCGAGCGCCAGAATCGCCGCCGCGAGGATGCCCCAGACCGCAGGCGTGAGATCGAGCGCCCAGAGCCCCGCCGCCATCGTCCCCCACGCGAGCCCGACAGACAGGCCCGCCGCCCGCCCCGCGCCCAGCGCGACCGCCGTGGTCCGCTGACCCGCCTGCTCGTCGCCCTCGCGATCGGCCAACATGGTGAGTAGCGAGACCGTCATGATCCCGAGCGTATACGGCAGCGACGCCATCGACCCCGCGCGCAGATCCCCCACGCCCCACGGTCCGCCGCAGCCTGCCGCTCCGAGCAGGAACGCCACGACCCCGTAGCCCGCGCCGTGCGAGAGCACGTCCAGGATCGGCCTTCGCTTGAGCTCGAAGGGCGGCGCCACGTAGGCCACCCCAAGGACCAATGAAACCAGAAGGAGACCCTGCTCGAAGGACGACGCGCCCCGCGCGACAATCGCCGCCACAAGGACGGCGCCGAGACCCACCGCGAGAAGGGATCGGCCGCCGACGAGGCCGCGCACCACGGGGAGTCCCTTCCGGTTCCGACGGTCCCCGTCGCGGTCGCGCCAGGCGTTCGCCCCGTGGACGGCCGCCAGGATCAGAAGCAGCGACGCGAGGGGTCCCGGCGAGAAATCGTTCCGGCCCGACACGCGAAATTCCCAAGCACGCCCCGCGCCGTAGACGGCCACCGCGGGGATCCAGAGGAGGGGCCGGATCGCGAACGTCCGGTCGAGCAGCCACTCGAGCGCCCGCCGGCCCCCGCGCCCCTCGCCGGTCACGGGAGGAGCTGCTCCAGCGCCCGCGACGCCTCCTCCGGGCCGATCGAGCGGAGGCATCCGTAGCCGATCGGGCAGGTCCGGCGATAGCAGGGAGAACAGGGGTAGGCCGCGTAGAGATTCGACACCCACGGGGCGGAAGCCGAAGTCCAGACCGGGCTCGTCGAGCCGAACACGCCGACCGTGGGCCGGCGGAGCGCCGCGGCGAGGTGCATGACGCCGGAATCGTTCGAGATGACGCCGTCTGCGCCCGCGACGATCCCGAAGAGCTCACCCAGCCCGGTGGAACCGGCGAGGTCGATCGCGCGTGCCCCCGCGCCCCGAGCTTCGCGCGCCGCCGACGCGGCGGCATCGCGATCCTCGACCCCGCCGACCACCACGACCGCGCGGCCGGTGCGCCGCGCGATGCCGGCCCCGGCCGCGGCGAAGCGCTTCGGCTCCCACTGCTTCGCCGGACCGTAGCTGGCCCCCGGCGCGAGCAGGAGATAGGGAGCGCCCTTCCACCCCGCGCGCTCGAGGGCGACCCGCGCGCTGTCGGACTCCTCGGCCAACGGCTGAAGCGTCGGGATCTCCGAGCGCGGGGCGATCCCCGCGGCGGCCGCGAGCTCGCGATACTCGGCGGCGCGGGCGGTCGATCGCGGCGGTCCCGCCCGGCGAACGCGCGTGGTGAGCAGGGGCCCGCGCCACTCCGCGGCATAACCGATCCGCTCGGGTACGCCGGCGAGCCACGTGAGAAGGGCCGAAGAGAGCGACTCGGTAAGGAGGAGTGCCCTGCGCGGGCGGAGCGCGCGGATCGTGGGGAGCGGCGCCCATCGCGCCGCCCGGCTCGTCGCGACGTAACGGACGCTCGGAAATCGCGGCTCGAGGATGTCCCGGAACGACTCCGGGCCCAGGAAGATCGCCGGTCCTTCGGCGGCCGACTCCAGGGTGGGAAGCGAGAGGACGAGATCTCCGAGCCAGTTGGGAATGCGAACGAGCAGGGGCGCGTCTTCCGGGCGTGTCATGGCTTCGCCACGCAGCGGGTCAGCGGATGATTTCGAGGCCTCGCCCCACCTCTTCGAGGATGGAGAGGGCGCGGTCCAGCTCCTCTTCGGTGTGCGTCGCGGTCACGATCGTGCGGAGCCGCGCCTTCCCCTTCGGGACGGTCGGGTAGCCGATCCCCTGCGCGAAGAGGCCGCGGTCGAAGAGGCGGTCGGAGAACTTCATCGCGAGGTCGGCCTCTCCCACGAAGATGGGCGTGATCGGGGTCTCGCTGATTCCCGTGTTGAACCCGAGGCGCTTCAACCCGTCCTTGAAGCGCTTCGTGTTCGACCACAGCCGCTCGATGCGCTCCGGCTCGGCCTCCAGAACGTCGAAGGCCGCGATGCAGGCCGCCGCGACCGCCGGAGGATGAGAGGTGCTGAAGAGGAACGGCCTCGCTCGGTGATACAGGTACTCGATGAGGGATCGCGTGCCGGCCACGTAGCCGCCCAGGACGCCGATCGCCTTGGAGAGGGTCCCTACCTGGATGTCGACCTGTCCGTGCAGCCCGAAGTGATCGACGGTGCCGCGCCCGGCCTTGCCCAGAACGCCGCTCGCGTGGGCGTCGTCCACCATCATGATGGCCCCGTGCGCCCTCGCGAGCGCCGCGATCTCCGGCATCGGCGCGATGTCGCCGTCCATGCTGAAGACCCCGTCGGTGATCACGAGACGGCGCTTCACCGACGCGGTCTCCTCGAGGAGGCGTCCGAGCTCGGTGGGATTGCGGTGCGGGAAGACCCGGATCGTCGCCCGGCTCAACCGCGCGCCGTCGATGATGCTCGCGTGGTTCAGCTCGTCCGAGAGAATCAGGTCGTCCTTTCCGAGAATCGCGGCCACGGTCCCGGCGTTCGCGGCGAAACCGCTCTGGAAGACGACGGAGGCCTCGGTCTTCTTGAAGGCCGCGATCCTCCGCTCCAGCTCCATGTGGATCTCCATCGTCCCCGCGATGGTCCGGACCGAGCCGGAGCCGACCCCCAGCTCCTTGAGCGCGCGGAGCGCGGCCTCGCGGAGCTTCGGGTGGGTCGTCAATCCCAGGTAGTTGTTCGACGAAAGGTTGATCACGTCCTTCGAGTCGAAGCGCGCGGCCGCGCGCTGCTCCCCAGCCAGGACGCGGAGCTTTCGGTAGAGGCCTTCGGCGCGGATCTGGGCGAGGGCCTCGTCGAGGAACTGGAGCGGGTTGTTCGTCGCGGTGGCGCGGCTCATTTGCGGTCCCGCACCAGCACGATCTTTCCCGCCTTGCCCGAGCGTTGGAGCTCCACCGCCTGGTGGAAATCGTCCCAGCCGAGCACGTGCGTGATCACCGGCCGGATGTCGAGCTTCCCGGAGAGGAGGAGCGCCTCCATCCGGTACCACGTGTCGAAGATCCAGCGGCCGTTGATTCCCTGCACGGTGGCCCCGCGGAAGATGATCTCCTTGGCCACGTCGATCTCGAGCGGCTTCGACGGGATGCCGAGGAGCGAGACGCGCCCTCCGTTGGCGAGCACCTCGAAGCCGTCCCTGAGCGCGCCCGCGCTGCCCGACATCTCGAGCATTCCGTCGACGCCGTCGCCCCCCGTCGCGTCGAGGATCGAGCGCACGACCGCGTCCCGCTCCACGTGGAGGAGCCGGTCCGCGCCCATTTTCTCGGCGAGCTCGAGCCGGATCGGGTTCTTGTCGATCGCCGCCACCCACGCCGCTCCCGCCGACTTTAGAACCCCCACCGCGAAGCAGCCGATCGGCCCGCAGCCGAAGACCGCGAAGCGGAGCCCCGCGACGGGACCCGCCAGCGCCGTGTGGACCGCGTTTCCGAGCGGATCGTGGACCGCCGCGATCTCCTCGGGAATCTTGGGATCCACCTTCCAGACGTTCTGCTCGGGAATCACGACGAAGTCGGCGAAGGCGCCCTGCCGGTCCACGCCCAGGATCTGGACGTTCTTGCAGAGATGGAGGAGTCCGCGGCGGCAGGCGTAGCAAAGGCCGCAGTAGATGTGCGTCTCGCCGGTGACGCGATCCCCGGCCCGTACGAGCGCCACCTCGGAGCCGACCGATTCGACGATCCCCGTGAATTCGTGGCCCGGAATGAGCGGGGGCTTGATCCGCGACTCCGCCCAGCGATCCCACTCCACGATGTGGAGGTCGGTCCCGCAGATCGCGAAGGCCGTGACGCGGATTCTCACGTCCCTCGGCCCGACGTTCGGGATCGGCGCGGTGATGCGCGTGAGGCCCGGCCCTGGGGCCGATTTCTCCATCGCCCACATCGTGCCCTGGGTCACCGTAGGCTCCTTCTGCGTCCGTACCGCCAACGTGTCTTCCTCCCTATGGCGATTATGGGTGCGAAGGGGCCGGAATCAAGGCAATTCCCTAGTAGCCCCGGGCCCGGTCGACAACGTTCCGGAGCGCGACCCCGCTGCGATATCGCCGCCAATTCTCCGCGAAGTCCTCCGCGAGCGGCCGGAGCGTGCCGATCCCGGCCACGTGCGGCGTGATCCAGATTCCCTTGGCCGTTCGAAGGGGATGCGTGGCCGGCAGAGGCTCCTCGCGGAAGACGTCGAGGAGCGCCCGCGCCGGGCGTCCCTTCGCGATTCCCTCCAGAAGCGCCGCCTCGTCGACGGTGGCGCCCCGCGAGGCATTCACGAAGGTCGCGCCCTCCCGCATGAGCGCGAAGCGCTCCCGGTTCCAGAACGATTCCGTCGCGGGGGTGTGCGGCAGAAGGTTGACGATGAACTCGGCGTGCGGCAGCCGGTCGCGAATCGCATCCGGCCCGTACATTCCCGCCGCGTCCTCCCCCGCGGGGACCGGCCCTCTCCGGATTCCCTCCACGCGCATGCCCAGCTCCCGCCCCACGGAGCCCACGTGAGCCCCGATCGCGCCGTACCCGACCACGAGGAGCGAGCTGCCCGCCAGCGTCCCGGGCGTCCATCGCTTCCATTCGCGGGCTTCCATCTGGCGCAGCGCTTCCGGAACGCCGAGCTCCCACGCGAGCAGATAGCCGAACACGTACTCGGCGATCCGCTTCGGAAAGTCCCCCACGGTGCGGGTCAAGGTCACGCCGTCGCGCCATTCCGGGCGACCGGACCATGCCTCGATGCCCGCCCAGCCGCTCTGAATCCATCGAAGCGCCGGGAGGGCTACCGGCGCGGGCGGTGGGAGCCCCGCGCAGAACCAGACGTCGGCGGTCGCGTCCCCGGCGCCCTCTAGCCCCGTCCACGGGATCGACTCTCCGAGGACTCCCTCGACTTCCCGCGCCAGAGCCTCGGGCTCCGCGTGGGTGATCAGGACCCGCGTCATCCGACCTTCCTGGAAGCGAGAAGGGGCCGGAGCGACGCCAGCACCAGCTCGGGCGGGAGGCGCTCCATGCACGCGTGGTGCGAGAGCGGGCATCGCCGTTTCCCGTGCACGTCGCAGGGCCTGCAGCCGAGCGGGATCTCCACCACCGAGTCGCGGGGGCCCTGGGGCGCGAACCCGAATGCGGGAACCGTGCTCCCGAAGATCCCCAGACCGGGCACGCCGAGGGCCGGCCCCAGATGGAGGAGAGCGGAATCGTTCGAGACGATCGCCGAGGCGCCCGCCGCGAGGGCCGCCGCGTCGCGAAACCCAAGCGAGGCGATCTCGGCGTGGCGCCCCTCCGGGAGAAGCGCGCGAAGCTCCGCCTCCAGCAAGCGCTCCTTGGGGTCGATCGCGTAGCGGACGCCCAGGCCGAGATCGGAGGCGATCGCCGTCCCGAGCGCGACGAAGTGCCGCGCCGGCCACCGCTTCGTCTCCCACCGCGCCCCGACGCCGAGGAACACGAAGCCGCGCCCCGCGTCCGCGCCCAGCCGCGCCGTCGCCCGCGAGCGCTCGGCCCCGGTGAGGGCGTCGCGAAGCCACGGCTTGAGCGGCGCGTCCGGCGGCAACCCCGCGAGAGAGCGGTAGGTTTCGAGGAGCGGCGGAACGGGCTTCACGCGGATCCAGCGCGCGTGAACCATGAGCCGGCGGCGAAGGCCGTGCTTTTGCGGCAGGGTCCGCTTCGCCTGATCGAAGGCCCCCACGATCCGCGACGATCGAAGATTCTGGTGAAGGTCGATCACCTCCGCGATCCCCTCACGCCGGAGCGCTGCGACGAGATCCCCGAGCCCGCCCACGAACCCGAAGGGGGCGGGCTCGGCGGGATCGCTCGTTCCGTCGCGCAGCACGTAGAAGCGGTCGATGTCGGGATGGCCACGGAGCGCGCCGGCGTACTGCTCCTTGGTGACGAAGAGGACGTGGCGGCCGGGATCGGCGGCGCGAAGGAACGAGGGCACGTGCGCGGCGAGCAGAACGTCGCCCAACGACGAGAACCGGACGACAACCGCCGGTCCCTGGGGCACAGGTCAGCTCGCCCGGTTCTGGGCTGCGAGCTCGGCGTCGGCGAGGCGGAACTGGAGGCGGTGCAGCTTCTGGTAGAGTCCCGGAACCTGGACCAGCTCCGGATGGGTGCCGGTCTGGACGATCCGGCCCCCGTCGAGCACGAAGATGCGGTCCGCCCGCTGGATCGTCGAGAGTCGGTGCGCGATGACGAACACCGTGCGTCCCGCGAAGAGCGCCTCCAGCGCCTCCTGCACCAGAAGCTCGGATTCCGAGTCGAGGCTGGACGTTGCTTCGTCAAGGAGGAGGAGCGGCGGGTTCTTGAAGATGGCGCGCGCGATCGCGATCCGCTGCCGCTCGCCGCCCGAGAGCAGCATTCCGCGATCCCCGATCTTGGTCTGGTACCCCTCCGTCGTCTGGAGAATGAACCGCTCCGCGTTCGCCGACCGGGCGGCGAGACGGACCGACTCCTCGTCCGCGTCGGGAACGCCGTAGGCGATGTTGTTCCAGACGGTATCGTTGAACAGGATCGGCTCCTGGGTCACCACGCCCATCAGCCGACGGAGCGAGGCGACGTCGTACTCGCGGAGATCCAGGCCGTCGAGCAGGATCCGCCCCTGGCTCGGATCGTAGAAGCGGGCCACCAAATCGACGAGGGTCGACTTCCCCGCCCCGCTCGGCCCTACCAGCGCCACCATCTCCCCGACCCGCGCGCGGAAGGAGACGTCGTGCAGCACGTCGCCGCCGGATCCGTAGCGGAACGATACGCCCTCGAACTCGAACCCATCGCGGATCGACACCACCGTCCGCGCGTCGGGCCGGCTCGCCACGGTCGGCTGCGTGTCGAGGAGGCGGAAGATGCGCACCGCCGCCGCGAGCCCCTCCTGGATCGTCGCGTTCACGTTGCTGAGCGACTTGAGCGGGGCCATCAACTGGAGCATCGCGAAGAGAAAGATGAAGAACTGCTGCGGCTCCAGAGCCCGTTGGAGGAGGATTTCGTGCCCTCCGTACCAGAGCACCAGCGTGGCGGCCACCACGCCGAGGAACTCCGTCAGGGGGCCGGCCATCGAGCCCAGGCGCTTCTGCCTCACGAAGGAGCGGAAGTAGTCCTGCGCCGCGCGGGCGAACTTGCGCTTCTCGAATTCCTCCATGGAGAACGCCTTCACCACCCGGATTCCGGTCAGGGTCTCCTGGAGGATCGAGTTCAGGTCCGCCATCCGCTCCTGGGTGATGGTGCTGCGCCGGCGCAGCTTCTTCCCGAGCCAGACGATGAGGAAGATCGAGGGCGGGATCACGATCACCGAGAGGAGCGCCAGCCGCCAGGAGGTCCAGAAAATCCAGAAGAGACAGACCGCCAGGAGGAGTCCGCTCTTGATGAGGTTGCTGAATCCGGCCGCGAGCGCGCCGCGCACCAGCGAGATGTCGTTCGTAAGACGCGAGAGGAGCGCCCCGGTTCGACGCGAGTGAAAGAACGACAGGGAGAGCTGGTGGAGGTGCGAATAGACCTCATTCCTCAGATCGCGCACGACCGCCTGCTCGACCCAGACGGTCAGCACGCTCTGCAGATAATCGAACGCATTCTTGAGGAGGAAGACGATCAGGAGCGTGAGGCAGATCCGGTTGAGCGAGCGGATGGGGTCGCCGGTCATGAAGAAACCTTCGAACCAGGTCCGCATGTCCCGCTTCCAGCCGGTGAACCGCGGCGCGATCCCGCTCTCCGGAGCGCCGGCGGATGCGCCCGGCGCAGGGCCAGCCCCAATCTCGCGCTCCGTCCCCATCCCACCCACGCCGGGGATCATCGCGATGGGCGCGGCCGGCTCGGCGGCGCCCGGAGCCCGCGGCCCGACGGCGGCCTGATGGCGCGGCGTGAAGAGGATCTTCACGAAGGGCGAGATCATGCCGATCGTGATCCCGCTCGTGAGGGCGAAGCCGACCATGAGGGCGGCGGTGACGAGGAGCCTACCGCGGTAGGGCCGCAGGTACTGGAGGAGACGGAGCGAGGCGCTCGATTGCTTGGTGCGGGGACGGGTCAAGTCGCGCGGGCCCGCTATTCGGCGGCCCACGGCCGCTTCGGGGCGATTCGGTCGAGCCAATCGAAATTGCGGACGAAGGCTTCGTCGAAATCGTATCCGCGCGCGAAGTCACTCCTCTTGTCGGCGTCGGTCTTTCCGAGGAGCCCCTGCTCCACGAGCTGGAACACGATCTCCCCGAAATCCTCGGTGGTTCCGATCCCCCACTGCTCGAACACGGTCTTGGCCATCGGGCCGAATCGGGCCAGGGCCAGATCCCGGATCCCGTCCAGAAGCTCGCCGCCGGTGACGTGGCGAATCTCCTTGAGATGATCGACGGTGTGGTGGACCGCATCGAGCGTGAAGCGGTAGGCGTTCGGCTTGTAGCGGCCGTGTTTTTGCGCGACGTCCAGAATCGCGGTTTCGAAGTCTATCGCCATCAGCGCACGTCCTGCCGGGTGAGCACGGTGTCTCGGCGGTAGCGGCGGTCGTCGACCTTTGGATGGTCGACGTTGTAGTGGAGCCCGCGGCTCTCCCGGCGCCGCCGGGCGCAGGCCACGATCAGATCCGCGACCAAGCCGACGTTCCTGAGCTCCACCAGATCGGCGTCGAGCCGATACCTCCAGTAGTCGCTCTCGGTCTGGTCCCGGAGCACCCGCACCATGGCCGCGGCCCGAGCCAGACGTTCGTCACTGCGTACGATACCCATATAGTCCCACATGACCCGCCGCAAGGCATCCCAATTGTGGTCGAAGATCACCTGCTCCTTCGCCTGCACCGCCCCGTCCAGGCGCCAGGACGGGAGGCGCGGCGGCCGATCCCCGGGCTCCTGGGCCACTTGGCGGAGCACCGCCCTGCCGGCGCGGCGCGAGAAGACCATCGCCTCGAGAAGGGAGTTGGACGCGAGGCGGTTCGCCCCGTGGACGCCGGTCGAGGCCACCTCGCCGCACGCGTAGAGGCCCGGGATCGCCGTCCGCCCCTCCAGATCGGTGACGACGCCCCCGCACATGTAGTGTGCCGCCGGGACGACCGGGATCGGGTCGTGGAAGATGTCGTAGCCAAGCTCCTGCACGCGCTTCGTGATATGGGGGAACCGGCGCATCAGAAGCCGCTTGCCGAGGCGCGCCATGTCCAGGAGGACGTACTTGTCGCCGCGGCGCTTCATCTCGAAGTCGATCGCGCGCGCCACGGTATCGCGCGGCGCCAGCTCGCGCAGCCGGTGGTAGCGCTGCATGAACGGCTTTCCGTCGGTCGTGAGGAGCTTCGCGCCCTCCCCACGCACCGCCTCGGAGATGAGAAACGACTTGGCTTCCGGATGGTAGAGGCAGGTGGGGTGAAACTGCATGAATTCGAGGTTGGCGACCGGCGCGCCCGCGCGGAACGCCGCCGCGAGCCCGTCGCCGGTCGCGATGTCCGGGTTCGTCGTGTAGAGGTAGGCCTTGCCGCATCCGCCGGTGGCGAGCACCGTGGCCTTCGCGGCGGCGGGAACGATCTCCCCCGTCGCCCGATCCAGCAGGTACGCGCCCCAGACGCGGTCCCTCGAGGGCAGCCTCCTCCGGCCTCCCAGATGCCGCGATTCGAGGATGAGATCGACGGCCAGGTGGTTCTCGAGAACCGTGATCTTGGGGTGAGCACGCGCTTTCTTGAGGAGCACCCGCTCGATCGCGTTCCCGGTCCGGTCCCTCGCGTGGACGATCCTTCGCCTCGAATGCCCGCCCTCGCGCCCCAGGGCGAACCGACCGCGATCGCGCGGATCGCGCGAAAACCGGACCCCGAGCGAAACGAGGCGCATGATCTCGGTCGGGCCGTCCTCGACCAGGACGTGAACCGCCTCGGGATCGCAGAGGCCGCGGCCGCATTCCAATGTGTCGCGCTCGTGGATCGAGAGCGCGTCGTCCTCCCCCAGCGCGGCCGCGACCCCTCCCTGCGCGTAATTGGTGTTCGACTCGAGGGCATCGACCTTGGTCGCGACGAGAACGCGCGCGAACTGGGCCGCGTGGAGGGCAACGGAAAGTCCCGCGATCCCGCTCCCGATCACGAGCACGTCCGCTTCGAGCTGGCTCTGCTTCGATCGCTTCACCGACGGTCCGGTCCTTCCGTGCGGGAGATTGGCCCGATCGGGGGCGTCGCTGCCGCCGCGGCGCGGAGCCGCGCCAGCGCTCCCTCGACCGGGTCGAGGGGACGAAGTGAGGCCCGGAGCACGCGCACCGGGAGGGTCGAGCTCAATCCTCCGGGCCAGCGGGGCTCGTCCTTCTCCGTGATCAGGGCGATCGCGGCGCCGGCCCCCGACGCGAACCGGAGCGCGGAGGCGACCGCATCGGCGCTCCAGCGCGCGTGGTCCGGGAACACGGAATGCGAGGCGAGGCGGATGCCGGAAGCCCGCGCGAATCGCTCGAGGCGGGCGGGCGCTCCGACGCCCGAGAGAAGGCCGGCCGGCGGGGCCCCCGCGCCCCATGGCTCCGCCGTCCTTTCCCCGATCGCCGACGTACCGTCCAGATGGCGCCGGAACCGGAGCATCGGCACACCGGGAGCCCGCGCAGCGACCCAGCTCTTCGTCGCGGCCGGGAGCTCCACTCCTGCCTCCTCCATCACAAAGGCGATCACCGAGGCCTCACGAAGGGTCGACGCGGGGCGGCGGAGCGGTCCCGCGGGAAGGACCAATCCATTCCCTTGAGGCCGGTCCGGGTCCAGGGTCACCCATAGCTCGTCCCACCGCAAGCCGCCCTGCTCCCAGCCGTCGTCGAGGATCGCGACCCGGGCGCCGTATCCGCTTTGCGCGGCGCGAGCTCCCCGGTACCGATCCCGATCGACCACGACCGTCGCCCCGCGCGGGAGGGCGGCGCGATGCGCGGCCGCTTCGTCTCCAAGGCGGTCCACCGCTTGCCCGAGCGGATAGCCGTCCAGATCGGGCACCACATCGGTATCCCTGTCGCGCCGGATCGCGCCGTGGCCTCGCAGGAGTACCGCCGGGCTCGCGCCGAGCTCCATCGCCTGAAGGGCGAGCCACCGGGCGAGGGCGGTCTTTCCGGTGCCACCGACCGTGAGGTTCCCGATCGAGATCACATAGAGGCCGGGAAGAGAACGGCGAGCGTCCGCGGCGCGAGCGCGCGCGCGGGCGGAGGCCGCGGCGTAGACCGCCGCGGCGGGAAGGAGCGCGCGCGTCCACGGGATCGACCCGGCCTCGCCGGACCAGCCGCGCTCGAGGACGCCGACAAGACCGCGCCGCCTGGCACCGGCGAGACCCCGGCGACCCACGCTCTCCGGCCTCATGCGATCGCGGGCGCCGATTTCGGCAGGAGACCCCACGCCGCGAGCGCGGCGATCCCCCGCTCCGTGGCGCCCGACGCGCGCGCGGCCGCCCGCGCCGCCGCGGCGCCGACTCGCTCGAGCTCGGGGTCGGCGAGCCACGAGTCGAGGGCCTCGCGCAATCGCTCTTCCGCGCCGGTGACGATCCGCCCGCCTCCTTCGCCGACGATCGCATCGATCGCGGTGGCCACCTGCGCATGGTAGGGGCCGACCAGGACGGGACAGGCCCGCGCCGCGGGCTCCCAGACGTTGTGGCCGCCGAACGGAGCGAAGGTCCCCCCGATGACGGCACCCCACGCCGCTCCATAGGCGCGGTCCAGCTCCCCTCGGGTCGCGAGGAGGGCGGCGCGCATTCCCGGGCGCCTCGAGACCTCGTCGATCCAGGAGACGACGTCGGTCCCTCGGGTGGCTTCGTCTCGAGCCGCGAGCTCGAACCCGCTCGACGCGAAGACCGCCCGCACGCGGGCTTCCCCGTCCGCATGCCGCGGGGCGATCACGAGGAGCGCGCGGCTCCTGCCCTCGAAGATGCCCTCGCGGTCTTGCCGCGCCTTCGCCTCGCCTGATTCCATCGCCGTTCGGACCCGGTGCCGCTCCAGCTGGACGCCCATCCGGAGCGCCGCCCCTTCCTCGCCGGGACGGAGGCTCCCGAAAATCAACGCCGGGCGAGATGCGAACGGTCGACCTTCGGGCACGCCGCGCGCCGCTCCGGCCGCCTTGAGGTCACCCATCATCCGGATCCGCTCCTGGGGAACGCCCAGCGATTCGAAGCGCGCGGCGTGCGCCTCGGATTGCGGCAAGGCGAAGATGCCCTCGCCAAAGAGCGCCCGGCCCGCGATCCCCAGGGACCGAAGGCGCGCCGTCGAGCGCTCCGAGATGGCAGCGCACACGAAGGTCACGGGCGAAGAGCGGCGCCTCGCCTCCACCAGCATGTTCGGCCAGATCTCGGTCTCGATGACGTCGATCCGTCTGGGCCGGGCGTCGTCCAGGACCGAGCCGACGATGCCGGGCAGGTCATGCGGGGCGATGCGGGCAGCGACGCGGTCCCCGAGCTCTCTTCGCGCGCGTTCCAGTCCGGTCCGTGTCCGCGTTGTGAGAAGGACGGGAGACCGCTCGCCGCGCGCGAGGAGCTCCTCGATCCAGGTCCTCGCCATTCCGACCTCGCCCATCGAGGCGGCGTGCACCCAGACCGTGCCCGTCGCGCGGTGGGTTTCCGTCCCGGCGCCGCGGAACCCGGCGCGCCAGATCCCGTCCACCGGACCGAGCCGCCCCAAGAGAGATGCTACGGGCGGGCCGAGGAAGGAGGTCGCCGCCCGGTACGCCGCGAGGCCGATCGCCACCTGGCCGCCTCAGCCAGAGGACGCCGCCGCGGTGGCCGGGCGTCGCTCGGAGATGAACTCGAGGAGGGCATCGGCCGCGCGGCCGGCGGAGCCCGCGCCGCCAAGGCGCTCCTGGAGCGAGGCGAAGGCGGCGCGCTGCCGCTCGCGCTCGGCCGGCACATCGAGGAGCGTCGCCGCGGCGGAGGCGATCCGCGGTCCGGTCGCGTTTCCCTGGATCCGCTCCGGCGCGGCGTCCGACTCCGCGACGATATTGGCAAGCCCGATCCGCTGGAGGCGCACCACGCGCCGCGCGATCGCGTAGTTGAGGGCGCCGGTCTTGTAGACGATCACCATCGGCACGCCGAGCGCGGCCGTCTCGAGCGTCGCGGTTCCCGAAGCCACGAGCGCCAGGTCCGCGGCGCGGAGCAGTGTCTCCGAATCGCCGCGATGGTGGATCGGCGCGATCAGCCGCCACAGATCGGCCACTCTCCCGCGCGAGGCGATCCCGGCGACCGGTCCCGCGTCGCTCACCGCGACCCGGATCCCCCGTGCGCCGTGGTTCACGAGCCGGGCGGCCGCCTCGAGCATGGGCCCGAGGTGGCGGCGCACTTCGCCGCGGCGGCTCCCCGGAAGGACCGCGATCAAGGTCTCCGAGGGAGCGATCCCCAGCCCGCGGCGTGCCTCTTCGCGCCGCCCGGGATCGGTGGTCAAGGCGCCGGCGGGATGCCCCACCCAGCGCGCCCGCGCTCCCTCGCGGCTCAGGATCGCCTCCTCGAAGCGGAAGAGCAGGAGCGTCAAATCCACGTCCTCCCGGAGTCGCCGGACACGCCCATATCCCCAGGCCCAGATCTGCGGACAGACGTAGTACACCACGCCGCGCCCCATGCGGTGGGCCGCTCGAGCGAGCCCGAGGTTCAATCCGGGCGAGTCGATCGGAAGGAAGATCGCATCGGAACGCCGGGCCAGCAGATCCACGAGCGCCGCGCGGGCGCGGCGGATCGCGGGAAGGTGGCGGATGACCTCTGCGAAGCCCATCACGGCCACCGACTCCATCGACGCGACCTCCGTGAAGCCGGCGGCGCGGAGCGCCGGACCCCCGAGGCCCGCGGCTTCAACCGAGACTCCGCGGGCGCGCAGGGCGTCGAGAAGCGCCGCGCCGAGCCGGTCCCCCGAGGGATCGCCGGCCGACACGATGAGGCTGACCGCGGTCAGACCGGAATGCCCTGGGGGAGAATCGGCGCGATCTGCCGCCCGATCAGATCGGCCGCCCGGAGCGCGTCGAGAGCCGTCTCCGACTCCGCCCACGAGCGCGCCGGCTCGGCCAGGAGGGAGAGGACGTGTCTGAGCTCGGACTCCAGCGGATCGCTCTCCGTTACGCGAATCGCGAGCGGGCGAATCCGGCGCATCCAATCGCCGGCCTCCGCCCCGGCCGACGCGGGGGCGAGCGAATACGCCTCGATCGTCCGATTCAGGCAATCGATCGAGAGGTACTCGCTCGACTCGAAGAACCGGATCTTGCGGACCTTCTCGCGCGAGATCCGGCTCGCCGTCAGGTTCGCGACGCAGCCCGATTCCAGGACCAGCCGGGCGTTCGCGATGTCGATCCTCGGCGTGAGGACGGGAACCCCGACCGCGTGCACCTCCACGATGCGCGAGCGCGTGGCGAGGAGGGTCAGATCCAGGTCGTGGATCATCAGGTCGAGGACGACGTCGACGTCGATCCCCCGGTTGACCGGCGGGGCCAAGCGGTGGGCTTCGATGAACTTGGGGGAGCGAAGGTGCGGGAGCGCCGCCGCGACGGCGGGGTTGTGGCGCTCCACGTGCCCGACCGAGAGGACGCGCTCGGCGTGGCGGGCCGCTTGAAGCATCCGCTCGCCCTGCTCCGGGTGCGCCGCGATCGGCTTCTCGACGAGGACATGCACCCCGCGCCCGAGCGACTCGATCGCGAGATCGGCGTGCGCGGGGGTGGGGGCCGCGATCGAGACGAGATCGACCTGATCCAGGAGCGCTTCGAAAGAATCGAAGAACTTGAGCGCGGGCTCCCCGGCCGTCCGCCCGCGGGCGCCGGGGTCGGGGTCATAGGCCCCCGCGAGCGCCACCCCCTCGATCCGGGACCAGGCGCGCGCGTGGTGGGTGCCTAAGTGGCCGACGCCGACCACCCCGACGCGAACCGCTTTCACCGGACGATGCCCCGCTCCGAGCTCCGGACGAATTCCACGAATTCATGGACCTCGGGATACGGCTTCAGCTCCCCCTGGATCCGATCGAGGGCCTGGGAGACGTTGAGCTGGGAGCGATAGAGAATGCGATAGGCGCGCTTGAGCTCGAGGCGAACCTCGGCGGGGATCCCCCTGCGATCCATTCCGATCGCGTTCAGCCCGCAGGCCCGGAGCGGGTTCCCGGCCGCTTTCACGTACGGCGGAACGTCTTGAGGCACGCGCGAGCCGCCGCCGACGAACGCGTGGCAGCCGATCGCGACGAATTGGTGGACCGGTGTGAGGCCGCCGAGAATCGCGTACTCGTCGACCCGGACGTGGCCGGCGAGATTGACCGCGTTGGCGAGGATGACGTGGTTTCCGAGGCGGCAGTTGTGCGCGACGTGGGCGTAGGCCATCAGGAGCACGTGGTCGCCCACGAGGGTGGTCTCCCCCTCTTCGGTCGCGGCGTGGATCGTCGCGTACTCGCGCACGGTCGTGTCGTTCCCGATCACGACCTCGCTCGGCGCGCCGCGATACTTCAAGTCCTGGGGCAGGTTCCCGATCACCGCCCCGTGATGGATCTGGCAACGGGCCCCGATCGTGGTGCGCCCCTCGATGACGACGTGGAGCCCAACGCGTGTCCCTTCCCCGAGCACGGCCTTCGGGCCGATGTACGAGAAGGGTCCGATCTCGACGCCCGGACCCAGCTCCGCCCCCTTTTCGACGATCGCGGCCGGGTGGACCGACGGCCTGGCGTGCTCCCGCGCGCTGGGGAGCGGGAGCACCGCGCCCTCGACGCGGGCCCACGTCCCGGTCAGGCGATCGACTTCAGGGACTGCGCTCGACAATGCTTGAGAGAAGCTCTGCTTCCGCGACGAGGTCTCCATCGACGTAGGCCTTCCCCTCCATCTTGCAGATCCGTGACTTGAGGCGGAGCAGGGTCAGCTCGAACCGAAGCTGATCCCCGGGCCGCACGGGCTTCCGGAACTTCGCGTTATTGATTCCCATGAAGTAGACCAGCTTGTCTTTCGGGCGCTCGACCGTGTTGAGGAGAAGCACTCCCCCGCACTGCGCCATGGCCTCGATGATCAGCACCGCCGGCATGATCGGATGACCCGGAAAATGGCCCGAGAAAAAGGGCTCGTTGATCGTGACGTTTTTGATGCCGACGACCCGATTCGCCTCGAGGCTCAGGATGCGATCGATGAGCAGGAACGGGTACCGATGCGGCATGATCTTCTGGATCGCGTTGATGTCGAGCTGAATCGGGCCCGAGTCTCCGTTCGAGGTCGCCGTGCGGAGCAGGTTGCCCGGCTCCTCCGCGGCCGCAAGCCGCTGGACGAACCTCACGTTGGTCGCGTGGCCCGACTTGATGGAGAGGAAATGCCCCCGGGCCGGGCGCCCGAGCAGATAGAGGTCCCCGAGAAAATCCAGGATCTTGTGCCGGACGAACTCGTCTTCGAACCGGAGCGGCTCCTGGTTCATGATCCCGGTCGGCTGCACGACGACGGCGTTCTGGAGCGTGCCGCCCAGGATCATCCCCCGCGCGCGGAGCTTTTCCACGTCGCGCTCGAGCACGAAGGTGCGCGCGGGCGCGATCTCCCGGATGAAGACCTCCGGATCGATGTCGTAGGTGGCGTGCTGGGTGCCCCGCCAGGCGTTCGTGTACTCGATCGTGAAGGTCACGCGCAGGCCGTCGTGCGGCAGCCCCACCAGGATGACCCCGTTCTCCTCGTAGCGGACCGGCTCGGTGACCCGGAAGTAACGCCGCGGCGCCGGCTGCTCCACGATCCCCGCGTCCTGAAAGAGGCGGACGTAGGGGCCCGCGCTGCCGTCGGCCGGCTCGGGCGGCTCCTGCGCGTTCAGGGCGATGATGAGATTGTCGATTCCCAATCCGGCCGCCGCGGCCAGGATGTGCTCGACCGTGTGCACCTCGGCGTCGCCGTTCTTCAAGATCGTCCGCCGCATGTGGTCGGTGTCGACGCGCGCGTAACGGGGCGCCACCGGAATCTCGGGCTTGCCGGGCAGGTCGAGCCGGACGAACCGAATCCCCGTGCCCGGCGCGGCCGGACGGAACTCGACATGACAGCCGACGCCGGTATGGAGGCCGACCCCGTCGTACGCGATGACGCGGCCGAGCGTGCGCTGGTTGGGAGTGTTCACTTGAGGCTGGAGGGACCCTCGAGCTCCTCGACGCGCCGCTTGAGCTGGCGAACCGTCTGGAGGAGCTCGGGCAGATGCCGCAGGCTGGCCTCGATCCGCATCGCTTGCGTGACCGGGAGGGCCGGATATCCGAAGAGTTTCTCGCCGGGCTTCACCGACTTCGATACGCCCGACTTGGCGCCGATCATAGCGCCGGCTCCGATCTCAATGTGCCCGACGACGCCGACCTGGCCGGCCAGGACCACGTCGTCGCCGAGGACGGTGCTTCCCGAGATCCCGACCTGGGCCACGATGATGCAGTTCTTGCCCACCTGGACGTTGTGGGCGATCTGGACCAGGTTGTCGATCTTGCTGCCGGCGCCGATCCGGGTAGTCCCGGTCGTCGCGCGATCGATGGTGACGCAGGCGCCCAGCTCCACGTCGTCCTCCACGACGACGTTGCCCACCTGGGGGAGCTTGCGGTGCACATCGCCATCGCGCACGAAACCGAATCCGTCGCTTCCGATCACCGTTCCGGAGTGGATGATCGCCCGCGCTCCGATCTCGCATCGCTCGCGCAGGGTCACGTTCGGATAGAGAAACGCGTCGGCGCCGATCCGCGCGCCGGCGCCGACGAAGCATCCAGCCTGGACGACCGCGCGCGGGCCCACGGAAACGCCCCGTTCCAGGACCCCGACGCGTCCTTCGCCACGACCGCGGTCGCGTGGACGCCCTGGGCCGGCCGCTCCTCGTCTCCCTGGAAGAACCGGACCGCCTTCAGGAAGGCCAGGTACGGGTTCGGGTTCTGGATCAGCGGCTTCGCCACGTTTCGGTGATTCTCCGCGACGATGATCGCCGACGCGTGAGTGCACGCGAGGTACGGCTCGTATTTGGGATTGGCCAGGAACGTGAGGTCCCCTTCTTTTTTTTTGCGAATGCCCGCGACCCCCGTGATCTCCACGGTGCCGTCTCCGACGACTAAGCCGTCGATGGCCTTGGCGACCGTATCCAGCGTGACCTTCATTCGCGGCTCTCTATCGGAGACAAGTGTGACGGCAGGAGGGTTGAAGCACCGGGCCGAAGGCGCGTCTCACTGCTGGCCTTGATTGCCCGTATTCTGATTGGTTCCGGAACCCTGGTTGGTCCTGGGTGTCGTTCGGCGGGTCCCCTCGTCCTCCTGGCGCAACGCCAGAAGAACCCGGTCGGTCAGATCGAGCGCCTTGTCCAGGATCAGGGAGTAGCCCTCCTCGGTTCCGAACTCGGCCACGATCGCGTGCACGCGGTCGACGATCGGCTTCAGGTACTCTTCGTTCAGCTTCGAGATTCGCCCGCCCGGACCCCAGTTCGTCTGGACGAACGTTTCGTATTCGCTCGACTTCCGCTGGATCTCCCGATTCTGCTCATCCTTCTTGGCTTCGCTGAGCATCGGACCCTGCTGATCCAACTTTCGCTGGAGCTCGTCGATTTCGGTCTTCTTCTCTTTCGCGGTCTTTGAGAGCTCCTGTACTTCCCGGTTGAACGACTCCTGCGCCTCCCGGGTTTTCGGATACTCGGCAAAGATCCGGTCCGAGTCAATGAACCCGATCTTGATGTCGGCCCGGACGCTGACCGCCCCCGCGAAGAGGGCCACGATCACGCCCGCAAGGGCCCACACTAGCGCACCCCTGCTCCTCTGTATAGTCATAACCTAACCCCTTTTATCACAAGGTATTGCCCAGCTGGAAGTGGGTCTTCCAACCGGGCCCTTCCTCCCGGTCAAGGCCGTAGCCCAAGTCGAAGCCGATCCGGCCCAGCGCCGGAACCTCGAACCGGACCCCGAAGCCGACGGATCGGCGAAGATCCCCCAGGTCGATCTCGCGCGTCGAATTCCAGGCGTTCCCCGCGTCGAAGAACAGGAGGCCGTGGAGCGGCTCCGCGATCGGGAACTGGATCTCGGCGCCGGCGACGAGCATCCTCCGCCCGCCCGGGTAGCGCTCGAGCACCAGGCCGGTCACGGGGTCCCGCGTGATATTGGTCCGGGGGACCACGTAGTAATCGGGGTACCCCCTCAGGTAGTCGACCGCCGTGCCTCCCAGCCGGAACCGCTCGTAGTCGGGGACGCTGGAGCCGCCCAGAAAGCCGGTGCGGGCCCGGAGCATGAGCACCAACGGTCCGCTCAGGCGGCTGAAGTTCTTGATGTCGAACGTGCTCTTGTAGAATTCCTCGACCCCGCCCAGAGCCCCGCCCGCGACCGTGTTGGTCCAGGTCGTGCGCGATCCCTTGGAAGCGTAGAACGGATTATCCGTGCTGGTGCGAGAGAAGCTCAGCGTCACGCTGCTCACGAGGCGCGGCCAGTCCGTGTTGCGGAGCGTCGTGAGGTTGCTCGATTCGCCGGGTTGGTGCGCGATAAAATTGGAGAGGGTCACGTTGCGCAGGTCGTAGGAGATCAAGCCGCGGGTATAGTCCGGCCAGGACACCGGCCTCCCGAACCGGATCCCGCCGCCGACGTCCTTCCGGTTGTAGACGTCCAGCTCCCGCTCGGTATTGAAGAGGCTGAACCCCGCGGTGAGCGGCGTATCCCGGAACCAAGGATCGGTGAAGGCGATTTCGTAGCTGCTCCGCTTTCCGCCGCGCTCCAGGTGGAGATTGACGCTTTGCCCGTTCCCGAACAGGTTGTTGTGCCCCAGCTCCACGAAGCCGGTCAATCCCGTGCTGCTCGCGAACCCGGCCCCCGCGCTCGCGGTTCCCGTCTGCTTCTCCTGCACCTTGAGGGTGAGCTTGATGTCGGCGCTGTCACCCGTCGGCTCGTAGTCGACGTTCACGTCCTGGAAGAAGCCCAATCCGAAGATGTCGCGCTGGGTACGGATCAGCGCGGAACGCCGGAAGACGTCGCCCGGACGGACCGACGCCTCCCGCCGCACCACGTTTTCCTTCGTCCGCGTGTTCCCCACGATCTCGAGGTCGGCGACGCGGGATCTCGACCCCTCCTGGATCGCGAACTCGATGTCCACGATCGAATCCCGCTCGGTGAATTTCGGCTCGATCGAGAGGTAGAGGAATCCCTGCTCCTGGTAGAGCGTGTACGCCCCTTCGAGCGTCTTGTGGATTTGGGCCTCGCTGTACGGCCCTCCGGGCTGGACCGCCGTCACGGACGTCAGTATCGGCGTTGGGACGACGGTGTTCCCGCTCCACAAGGCGATCCCGAAGCGGTAGCGCGAGCCCTCACGTAGATAAACGTGGAGGGCGACCCCCGTTCCGTCCTCGGTGTAGACCGGGCGGATCGAGTCGACATCCGCGTCCTTATAGCCGCGGCTCCGCATGAAGAGCCGGAGCTGGGTGGCATCCTGGTCGAGCTGCGAGGGCTTGAAGGTTCCCCCCCGCAGGAACCCGGGCATCTTGCTCTTCATGGCTCCTCGAAGGTCGGCGGGCTTGAACGACGGACCGCCCCCCACCGCGTGGAAGACGACGCCGCGGACCTTGACCTTCGGGCCCTCGTCCACCACGAAGACGACCTGCACGACGCCCGCGCCGGCCGGATCGGTCCGCGCCGTCACCTTGGCCCGAGGGTATCCATCCTCCGCGTAGGCCTCGGTGATCTTTCCCGCGTCGAGATCGAGCGTCCCTTGATCCAGAAGCTGGCCGTCGGCGATGGTCAGCTTGGCCTTGAGCTTCGATTCCTCGATCTTCTTGGCGCCCTGGAACCGAATCCCCTTGATCCGCGAGCGCTCCTGCACGACCACCGTGAGCGTCACGCCGTCCCCCTCGACCGCGTCAACGACGTTGACGTCGGTGTAGAGCCCGCTCTGGTAAAGCTTCCGGACGGCCTCCCGGACGGCCTCCCGGGTGTAGGGGTCGCCGATGCGAAGCCCGAAGGTCCGGATGATGACCATGGAGTCCACGTTGACGAACCCCTTGGCGCGGATCGCCCGGATGATCTTGCCGGCGGCCGCTCCCCCGTCGAGGGGCGGAACGATTGGGACCTGGAGCCCGGCCGCGGAGTCGGTCGGCGCCAGGCTCGGGATTCCCTCGATGGCGAGGCCCTGGCGAGCGCTCAGGAAGAGACCGAGAGATCCCGCCACGGCAAGCCAGACGAGCGTCCGCCGAACGAGGCCCCCGCGGGGCGCCGTCGTCGCGGACCTCCCTGTCCTCTCGAGCGGGCCGGTCAAGAAGAGAATGTCAGCTCATCGCCCTGGCGGGAAACAACAACCTCGCTCCCATCTTTCAGGTGGCCGCGCAGCACGTGCTCGGAGAGAGGATCCTCGATCAGCTTCTGGATGCTGCGCTTGAGCGGCCGGGCGCCGAGGGTGACGTCGAAGCCCTTCTCGATGAGGAGCTCCACGACCGTATGGTCGAGCGTCACGCGGATGCCGTTCGTCTTCAGGCGATCCGCGACCTGCTCCAGGAGGATTGCCGTGATCTGGGCCATCTGCGGTCGCTCGAGCGGATGGAACACGATCGCCTCGTCGATTCGATTCAGGAACTCGGGATTGAACGACTTCTTGAGCTCGTCCATGACCGTTTGCTTCATCCCGGTATAGGACGACTCCTCGCTCCGCTCCGAGAACCCGAGGCTCCGCCCGCCCTTGATCTGCCGGGCCCCGAGGTTCGAGGTCATGATGAGGACCGTGTTCTTGAAGTCGACCTTCCGCCGCAGGCTGTCGGTCAGCTGGCCGTCGTCAAGTACTTGTAAAAGGATGTTGAAGACGTCCGGGTGCGCCTTCTCGATCTCGTCCAGGAGGACGACGGAGTAGGGCTTCCGCCGCACCTTCTCGGTGAGCTGGCCGCCCTCCTCGTGGCCGACGTATCCCGGCGGGGCGCCGATGAGGCGCGAGACCGAGAATTTCTCCATGTACTCGGACATGTCGATCCGGATCAGCGCGTCGGGATCGTCGAAGAGGAAGCGCGCGAGGACCCGGGCGAGCTCGGTCTTGCCGACGCCGGTCGGGCCGAGGAAGATGAAGGAGCCGATGGGACGGCGCGGGTCGCGAAGCCCGGCGCGGTTGCGCCGGATCGCGCGGGAGACCGCGGCGACCGCCTCGTCCTGGCCCACGATCGACTTCCGGATCTCCTCCTCCATGCGGAGGAGCTTCTCCGATTCCTTCTCCTCGATGCGCGCGATCGGGATCCCGGTCATCCGCGCGATCACCGTGCTGATCAGGTCCGCGTCCACCGTGGCCTGGGTCTCGTGCTTGATCTCGGTCCAGTTCTTCTTCAGTTCGCGAAGCTTCGCGCGGAGCTCCTTCTCGCGGTCGCGGATCCGGGCGGCCTTCTCGAACTCCTGCTGCTGGATCGCCGCCTCCTTCTCCTTCGCCACCTCCTCGACCTGCTTCTCCAGCTCGCGCACCTCGGTCGGAATGGCCGAGATGCTGAGCCGCGCACACGCGCCCGCCTCGTCGATCACGTCGATCGCCTTGTCGGGAAGGAACCGGTCGTTGATGTAGCGGTCGGCGAGCTTCACCGCGACGGTGATCGCGTCGTCGGTGTATTTGGCCCCGTGGTGCGCTTCGTACTTGTCGCGGAGGCCCAGGATGATCTGGATGGTCTCATCGACCGAGGGCGGGTCGACCATGATCGGCTGGAACCGCCGCTCCAGGGCGCCGTCCTTCTCGATGTACTTGCGGAACTCGTCGAGCGTGGTCGCCCCGATGCACTGGAGCTCGCCGCGGGCCAGGGCCGGCTTCAGCATGTTGGACGCGTCGATCGCGCCCTCCGCGCCTCCGGCGCCGACGATCGTGTGGAGCTCGTCAATGAAGATGATCGTGTCCTTCGATTCGCGGATCTCGTTCATGACCGCCTTGAGCCGCTCCTCGAATTGGCCGCGGTATTTCGTGCCCGCGACGACCGCCGCCAGATCGAGCGTCACGATCCGCTTGTCCTTGAGCGTCTCGGGGACCTTGTTCTCGACGATACGCTCCGCGAGACCCTCCGCGATCGCGGTCTTGCCGACGCCGGGCTCACCGATCAGGATCGGATTGTTCTTCTTCCTGCGGGAGAGGACCTGGATCACGCGCTCGATCTCGGACTCGC
>VBOZ01000008.1:73435-111319 GCA_005893305.1 Candidatus Eisenbacteria bacterium
CACGCTCGGGCTGCGACACGGATGGAGTACCTCCCAGGAGCTTCAGCGTCTCCTCGCGAACTTTCTTCCGGTCGACGCCCAGCTCCAGAAGAACGCGCGCCGCAACGCCCTCACCCTCCCGAATCAACCCGAGGAGAAGGTGCTCGGTTCCGACATAGTTGTGGCCCAGCTGTCGCGCTTCGTCGACCGAAAGCTCGAGCACGCGCTTGGCGCGCGGCGTGAACGGGATCTCGCCGATCGTGAGCGTGCCGCCGGTCGCGGCGACCATGCTCTCCACCGCTTGGCGGATGGCGTCCAGGTCGAGTCCCAGATTATTCAAAACGGTGGCGGCGATGCCTTCTCCTTCCCGGATGACTCCGAGGAGAAGGTGCTCGGTCCCGATGTAATCGTGCTGCAGCCGGGCCGCCTCTTCGCGCGCGAGGTACATCACTTTTCTCACGCGTTCCGTGAACTTGTCATGCATGATTCAAAACCTCCAGCGGGCTCCCCGCTCTCAAAACCCCCATACCCGTCAATTCGGATTCACGGCGCTCGCCGCGCTGTTATCGAGTAGCTTCCGCACGTAATCCGCGCGGATCACATTCCGTTCCCGTTGTTCCATCTCCCGCCCGGTCGCCAGCTGGATGTGGGCGGGCTGCGTCCGGATCAAGAGCTCGTTCAGCTTCTGCACGCTCGCCAGCCCGTCCATCTGGAGGGCCACGCCGAAACGCACCGCCGACGAGAGGTTGATGACCTCCTGCGACGAAATCACGCGGCTGTGCCGCAGCGTACCGTACGCACGCCAGATCTTGTCCTCGATCTGAACGCGCGCGTCCTTGAGCAGCTCGTCGCGGGCCCGCTGCTCGTAGTCGATGATCTGCCGGGTCACGCGCTCGAGACTTTCGACCGTCTCCCGCTCGCTCTGACCGAGCGTCGTCTGGTTCGAGATCTGGAAGAAATTCCCCTGGATCTGCGAGCCCTCGCCGTAGAACCCCCGCACGGCGAGGCCGACCTGCGTGATGCCCTGGAGGACGCGCCCGATCTGCTTCGTCAATACGAGCGAGGGCAGGTGGATCAGGACCGAAGCCCTCATCCCCGTGCCCGCGTTCGTCGGACAGGCGGTCAGATACCCCAAGTCGTCACTGAAAGCATAGTCGAGGTCCTGGCCCAGTTCATCATCGATGGCGTTCACCGCCTCCCACGCCGAGCGGAGCTGAAATCCGGACGAGAGGGCCTGAAGCCTGAGATGGTCCTCCTCGTTCACCATCGCCGAGACGCTCTCGTCGGGAACCATGAGGAGCCCGCGCAGCCGTCCGTTGTCCGCGAGATCGTGCGAGATCAAGTGCCGCTCCACGAGAAACTGCCGGTCGAGCGGGGTCAGCTCCCGCATCGAGAGCGCCGTCGAGGAAACGAGCGCGGGCGTCTTCCGCACCGCCGAGACGACGCTCGAGTAGACCATGGCCATCTGCTCTTCCCGCGCCCGGTGGGTGAACGGGACTTCCTTGAGATTCCGGGCCAGCCTGACGCGGGTGCTCAGCACGATGTCGGACGACGGGCCCGACCCGTCGAGCCACCGCCCCAGGCCCTGGGCGAGCGAGATCAGCTTCATCGCGAACCCTCCTCCGCCGTGAGGCCGCCGCGCGCTTCGATCGACCGGATCTGGTCCCGAAGGCGGGCCGCGGTCTCGAACTCCTCGTGCTCGATGGCAGCCTGCATGTCCTCGTGAAGCTTCTGCACCTCGCGCCGGATCGCCACGCGGGCTGAATCCCGCACCGGCGTCTTGCCCACGTGCTTGGTGCTGCCGTGGATGCGCCGGAGCAGGGGCCGGAGCTGGGCCCGGAACGTCGTGTAGCACTCCGAGCAGCCCAGCCGGCCCGATTCCTTGAACGCGGAATAGACCATGTGGCAGCGCGGACACTGGACCCGGCCGACCTTCGCCTCCTCCCCGACGCCGGCCTGGTCGACCATGCCGGCGAGCAGGTCGCCCACCGAGAACTTTGTTTTCACCAAAGGCGTGTGGTAGCCGCGCTCCTCGGCGCACTTCTCGCAGACGTGATATTCCGACTTCTTGTTGTTCACGATCTCCGTGAAGTGAACGACGGCCGGACGCTTACCGCACAGTTGGCATTGCATCGTTTTTAGGCTCCCTCCCGCGTACTGCCTCTTTAGATGCCGCCATTCTACAGATTCATCGGCTTGAGCTGACCATCCTCAAGCGCCAGGATACGCCCCGCGGAGCGGGCCACATCAGGGTTATGTGTTGCAATGACAATCGCTTGACCCTCATCGCGACGGTATTTTTCGAGGATCTGCATCAACGTGGACGTGGCCGCCCGGTCCAGGTTTCCGGTCGGTTCGTCCGCCAGGAGCACCGCGGGCCTACGATGCAAGGCCCGCGCCACGGCGATCCGCTGCTGTTCGCCTCCCGAGAGCTCCGAGGGTTTGTGCTCCGCCCTCTCGGAGAGCCCCAGCGAGGCAAGCAGCTCCTCCGCCCGGCCGCGCGCGGCCGCCTCGGCCCTCCCTCCGGCGATCCACCCCGGCATCATGACGTTTTCCAGCGCGGTGAATTCGGGGAGGAGCTGGTGGAACTGGAAGACAAACCCCACGCTCCGCGCGCGAAGCCTGGAGCGGCCGTCCTCGCCGAGGGAGGTCATCGGTTCCCCGCCGATCCGCACGTTCCCCGACGTCGGCTGGTCGAGTCCCCCGAGCAGGTGGAGCAGGGTCGACTTCCCGGAGCCCGACGCCCCCATGACCGCCACCATCTCCCCGGGCGAGACGGTCAGGTTCACGTCCCGGAGGACCTCCACCGGCGCCATTCCTTCCTGGTAGGTCTTCGCGAGCGACGCCGCCTCCAGCGCGGCAGCGCCCCCGAGGACCTCATTCATAGCGGATCGCCTGCACCGGAGCAAGCCGCGCCGCCTGCCAGGCCGGATAAAGACTGGCGAGGAAGCAGGTAGCGGTGGCCGCGCACGCCACGAACACGAAATCGGGCCATTCCATCTTCACAGGCAGGGTGTCGATGAAGTAGATCTCGCCGGGCAGGTGGAGGAGTTTGTAGCGGCCGAGAACGAACGAGACGGCGAACCCAGCGGCAAGGCCGGAAATGGTGCCCGCCAAACCGATCAGCGTTCCCTGGAGGACGAAGATCCTCATGATGCCGCGGGGCGTGACGCCCATGGTGCGCAAAACCCCGATGTCGCGCCGCTTCTCCAGAACCAGCATCACCAGGCTCGAGACGATATTGACGGCGGCGACCACCACGATCAGGACCAGGATCGTGAACATGACCGCCTTCTCGATTTTCATCCACGCGAACAGATTGCGGTTGAGGTCGATCCAGTTCGTGGAGCGATACCCCGGTCCCAGCACGCTCTCGATTCGCTGCGACGCCTCGCGCGCGCGAAACATGTCCACGAGCCTGAGCTCGTATCCCGTGATGTCGCTGCCCAGCCCGAAGAACTCCTGCGCGGTCGGCAGCGGCACCACGCCGAACGACGAATCGTATTCGTAGAGCCCGGACCGGAAGATCGAGCCCACCCGGAGCCGGCGGGATCGCGGCACGCCGCCCAGGAATCCGCCCGGCTCCTCCGACGGGATACTGATCAGGATGATGTCGCCCCGCGTCACGCGCAGCCGAAGCGCGAGCTCCTGCCCCAGCGCGATGCCCGGAAGATCGCCGCCGTCGAACGGATTGTCCGCGGGCGTCAACCGGGCGAGGATGTCGGTCACGCGCCGCTCCCGGTCTGGGTCGACGCCCTTCAGGACCATCCCGTCGACGCCGTGTCGGGACGCGACCATCACCTTGCCATAGACGAAGGGGGCCACCTCCGCTCCCGGCACCGCGCCGCGGATGGCGCGCTCGAGGGCGGGGTCCGAGTGCAGGGGCCGGTCGCCGCCGTCCAGCACCGCCGCGTGCGCGTTCGTGCCGGCGATCCGCTGCTGGACCTGATCCTCGAAGCCGTTCATCACGGAGAGCACGATGGTCAGCGCTGCGACGCCGACGAAGACGCCGCCGATCGCGAGCAGGCTCACGAGCGTGATGAAATTGAGACGGCGCTTGGAGCGGAGGTACCGCGAAGCGATGATTCGGACGTAACCCATGCGCCGCCCGCCGCTCAGGCCGGAGGAGGGCTACGCCGAGGCATCCTGGCCCTCCTCCGGCCGCATGTGCGGGAAGAGGATCACATCGCGAATGGATCGTGAGTCAGTGAGCAGCATCACGAGGCGGTCCACGCCGAGGCCCACGCCGCCGGTCGGCGGAAGACCCAGCTCGAGCGCCCGAAGGTAGTCGGCATCGAGCGGCTGCGCCTCCTCGTCGCCGCGCCGCCGCTGCTCCAGCTGCGCTTCGAACGCGCGGCGCTGCTCCGCCGGGTCGTTCTGCTCGGAGAACGCGTTCGCGAGCTCGGCCCCCGCGACCACCACCTCGAATCGCTCCACGACGCTCGGATTCCCCCGTTTCGCCTTGGCCAAAGGCGAAATGTCGCGCGGATGGTCCACCAGGAACGTCGGGGCGATGAGGTCGGGCTGCACCTTCGCGGAGAGGACCTCGTCGAGGATGCGCCCGTACGAGAAGGCGGGATCGACGGCGATCCCGGCCCGGCGCGCGAGGTCCCGGAGCGCCGGCTCCTCCGCGGGAAGCGCGTCCACACCCAGCGCCTCCGCCGCGGCCTCGCTGAAGACGACGCGGCGCCAGGGCGGCGTGAAATCGATCTCTTTCCCGTCGAAAGGAATCCGGAGCGACCCGTGAACTCTCCGGACGGCGTGCAGGATCATCTCCTGCGTCAGCGTCATCATGTCTTCGTAGTCCGCGTACGCCTGGTAGAGCTCGAGCATCGTGAACTCCGGATTGTGCAGGCGGTCCACGCCCTCGTTCCGGAACGTCTTCGCCACCTCGTAGACGCGGTCGAGCCCGCCCACGATGAGGCGCTTCAAATAGAGCTCCACCGCGATCCGGAGATAGAGCTTCATGTCGAGCGCGTTGTGGTGCGTGGTGAACGGCCGCGCGGCTGCGCCGCCGTAGAGCGGCTGGAGGACCGGGGTCTCGACCTCGATGTAGCCGCGGGCGTCGAGGAACTCGCGGAGCGCGCGGACGATCGCCGACCTCGATCGGAAGACGGCGCGCACGTCGTCGTTGACGACCAGGTCGGCGTACCGCTGGCGGTAGCGCGTTTCGACGTCGGTGAGGCCGTGCCATTTCTCGGGCAGCGGCCGCAGCGACTTCGAGAGAAGCTCGACCCGGTTGGCTTTGACCGTGGTCTCCCCGGTCTTGGTCCGGAAGACCTGTCCCTCCACGCCGATCCAATCGCCGAGATCGAACGCGACCGCGTCGGCGTAGGCGTCGGCGCCGAGGAGGTCCTCGCGGAGGTAGACCTGGAGCAGGCCGTCGGCGTCCTTGAGAGAGGCGAACGAGGCCTTCCCGTGCCCGCGCTTGGTCATGAGCCGCCCGGCGACGCGCACGACCTCCCCGGACGACTCCAACGCGTCGGCGTTCTCGAGGACGCGCGACGAGCTATGGGTCACGTCGTAGCGATAGGCGTACGGCTGGATGCCGCGCTGGCTGAGTGCGTCAAGCTTCTCGCGGCGGGATTCCTGAACGGACACGGCTCCCCGGGGGTAAGTGGTGCACCGGCGCGAGATCGGCCGGCGGGATGCCGGCTCAGGCGTTAGGTCGGGGGATTCTAAGAACCGGGGCGGGGTGGGTCAAGCGCCGCGACGCGGAGCGGGTGCGTTCCGCGCGGTGCGGGGCGTGCTGGCGGAGCGCGTCGGGGGCTCGGGGAGGCCGATCATCTGCTCGACGGTGCTCACCGGAACGGCCGACTCCGGAATCTGCCGTCGGCGAGCGCCGCACGAGGGGCAGAACGACCAGCCGGTGTCGACGCGCCGCTGGCACTCGGGGCAGACGTGGTCGGCGGCGTTGCCGCAGTGCGGACAGAAGAGATACTCCGCGGAGACCGCTTCGTGGCACGAGGGGCAGATCCGCGCGAGCTCCTCCTCGCAGTAGACGACCCGCTGCAGCTCCTCGAGGCTCGTCTGGCCGGAGAGCACCTTCGCCATCCCGTCCTGGCCGATCGGGACCATTCCCGCCTCGAGCGCCGCTTGACGGATCACGGACTCCGGCGCGCCGCTCGAGATCTGCCTGCGGATGGGATCGGTCACGTCGAGCACCTCGAATACCCCGATGCGCCCCCGGAAGCCGGTCTCGAAGCAGTGCTCGCAACCGACGGGCCGGTACAGCGTCAAGTCCGCACCCTCGCGCGCGCCGAGCCCGAGGAGATGGAGCTCCTCGGGGGACGGAACGTAGGGATCCTTGCACTTCGGGCAGAGCGTGCGCACGAGCCGCATCGATACGACGCCCGCGAGGCTCGATGCCACCATGTAGGGCTGGAGGCCGAGGTCGACCAGGCGGGTGATGGCGGACGGGGCGTCGTTCGTGTGCACCGTCGAGAGGACGAGGTGCCCGGTGATCGAGGCGCGGAAGGCGATCTGGGCCGTCTCGAAGTCCCGGATCTCTCCGATCATCATGACGTCCGGATCCTGCCGGAGCATCGCGCGAAGGATCGCGGCGAAGGTCTTCTTGCTCTTCTCGTCCACCTGGACCTGGTTCACGCCGGCGACCTGGTATTCGATCGGGTCCTCGACGGTCACGATGTTCTTGGTCACCGAGTGGATGTGCTGCAGCAGGGAGTAGAGCATCGTGGTCTTCCCGCTCCCCGTGGGACCGGTCACCATCAGGATCCCCTGCGGACGCTGGCCGTACGCGCGGATTCTCGCGAGCACCGTACCACTTAACCCGAGCGTGTCGAGCCGCAGCGCCGAGCGCTCCTGGTCCACGATGCGGATCACGATCTTCTCGCCGTGGTCCGTCGGAAGGGTCGAGACGCGGAAATCGATCCGTCTGCCGTCGATCTCCACGCGGAAGCGTCCATCTTGCGGCAGCCGCTTCTCCGCGATGTCCAGCGAGGAGAGGATCTTGATGCGCGAGGTCAGCGCCCCCTGGGTCCACTTGGGGAGGCGCTCCATGTCCTGGAGGAGGCCGTCGACCCGGATGCGGACGCCCACTCCTTTTTCCTGAGGCTCGATGTGGATGTCGCTCGACCGCATCTCCACGGCGCGCGTGATGATCCAGTTCGCGAGCCGCACGATCGGCGGGCCCGCGCTGATCTTCATCAGCTCGTCGACCGATTCGTCCGGCTCCGCCTCGACGATCTCGCGCACTTCGGAGACGGGATCGTTCTTGATGATGTTTTCCAGGATTTCCACGACCGAGGCGTCGATGTGATAGTACTTCGAAATCGCCTCGACGATCTCGGTGGGCGGGGCGAGGACCGGACGGACGAAGTAGCCGCTCTGGAAACGGAGATCCTCGAGGGCCGCCGCGTTCAGCGGATCCGCCATCGCGACCCGGAGCGTGGTGCGGTTCTCCACCTCGATCGGAATGGCGGTGTATTTCTTGGCCAGCTCTTCCTTGATGAGGCGGATGATGCCGTCGTCGATCGCGATGGCCTGGAGATCGACGATCGGTAGGCCGAGCTGCGCGTGAAGGGTGCGGCAGATGTCCGCCTCGGACACCATCCCGCTGCGCGAGAGGATGTGCCCCAGCGGCTCCTTCGTCTGACGCTGCCGGCGGAGCGCTTCCTTCAGCTGCTGATCGTTAATCAGCCCCGCTTCGAGAAGGTACTCGCCCAGCTTTTTCCGCTTTCCGTTCTCGGTTGCCACGGATCGGCCCTCGAACTTCCATGTTGTGGGATGCGGCCAGGGATGCCCGCGCGGGTCGTAGGGCAATGTTCATGCCAGGGAACAACTTCGGAGTTGATCCGCGCGGGGCGGGCTGGGCCGTTAAGTTGCGGCGGGGATGGGGGAAACGATCGTTGCGCGGTCGTGCAATTTACGTAGGGCCATCGGGACCCGCATGCAATCCGCCTGCCCAAAAATTTGCTACGAGGGTGTTTCCGTGACCCGGCTCCGGCCGCGCTCCATGGCGAGCTTGTCCATCTCCACACCGAATCGGACTGAGTAGTCGCCGTTGAAGCAGGCGTAGCAGTGGTCGTCGGGGCGCTCGACGCAGGCCCGGAGCCCGTCCATCGAGAGATAGCCGAGCGTGTCGACGTGCAGGTAGCTGCGGATCTGCTCCACGGTGTGGGACGAGGCGATCAGCTCACGGCGGTTCGGCGTGTCGATGCCGTAGTAGCACGACCAGCCGATCGGTGGGCTCGAGACCCGGAAGTGGACCTCGCGCGCACCGGCTCCGCGCAGCATCGCGACCAGGCTCCGGCTCGTCGTCCCGCGCACGATCGAATCGTCCACCACGACGACCCGCTTCCCTTCCAAGATACGGCGCACCGGGTTGAATTTCAGGTTAACGCCGAAGTCGCGCGTGATCTGCTGTGGCGCGATGAACGTGCGCCCGACGTAGTGATTTCGGATCAGTCCGAGCTCGAAGGGAATCTTGGAGCGCTCCGAGAAGCCGAGGGCCGCCGAGTTGCTGGAATCGGGCACCGAGATCGCGATGTCGGCGTCGGCGGGATGCTCCTCGGCCAGCCGCTGGCCGAGGCGCCGGCGGATCGAATCGACGCTCTGGCCGAAGACCACGCTGTCGGGACGCGAGAAGTAGATGAGCTCGAAGACGCAGGCCCGGGGGGCCTCCGCCTTGAAGATCCGGAAGGACCGGACGCCGCTTCCGTCGATGATCACCATCTCGCCGGGCTCGATCTCCCTCACGAGATCGGCGCCGACGATATCGAGGGCACACGTCTCGCTCGCCAGGACGTGGGCATCGCCGCGGCGCCCCAGACAGAGCGGCCGGAAGCCGCGGGGGTCACGGACGCCGATCAGCTTGTCCCCCGCGAGGAGAACCAGCGTGTACGCGCCCTGACAGCGCGCGAGCGCCTCCGGGATCATCCGCTCGATCTCGGTCGCCGAGGATCGCGCGATCAGGTGGAGGATAACCTCGGTGTCGCTCGTCGTCTGGAAGATCGATCCCTTCCCTTCCATCTCGTCCCGCAGCGCGAGCGCGTTGACGAGATTTCCGTTGTGGGCGATCGCGAGCTTCCCCTCGCGATAGTTGACCACCAGGGGCTGCGCGTTCTGGAGCTGGCTTCCCCCCGTCGTGGAATAGCGGTTGTGCCCGATCGCGACGTGGCCCCGAAGCGGCTCGAGCGCGTTCCCCACGAAGACGTCGGAGACGAGACCGACCCCGCGGTGTTCCCGGTACTCGACGCCGTCGGTCGAGACGATGCCCGCGCTCTCCTGCCCGCGGTGCTGGAGCGCGTAAAGTCCCGCGTAGGCGAGGCGGGCCGCGTTCTCCGCGCCCCAGATCCCAAAGACGCCGCACTCCTCCCGAAGCCGGTCGCCGTTCGCCGATTTCACGATGGTCTTCTCCATCAAGCCGCGCTCCGGAAAGGCGCCGCCGCCTGCACGAGGAACGCCTCCACCGTGCGCCAGGGAACGGAGCCTTCGATTCGAAGATCCGACTCGGCGTGCGGATTCACGAGAAGCCCGCGCCGCGCCCCGCTGACGGGGCCAACCTGCTCGTAGCACTCCTTCATCGCCGACCTCCCTTCGGGTCCTTCCGTCCAGAGCCACCAGAGGCGCGCGCGCCGGATCGCGCCCAATCCGTCGATCGGATGCTCCCGCGACAGGCGCTCGCGCAGGCCTTCGTCTCGCGTGTCGTCTCTCGGCCGGGCCAGGATGCCCCAAGCTCCATCCGGCGCGGCCAGCGACTCGCCGCGTCCGGACGAGGTCAGGAACCGGTACCGCTCCTTGTTCGGGTTCACGAAAAAGTTGCTGTTCTCGATCGCCCGGCGGAGCGGCTCCTCGAACGCGGCCGGCGCCGCGCCGGCGTCCGCCTCGAACAGGTAGAGCTCCTCCCTCACCAGACGATGGAGCGAGCAGCCCGGCGGCAGGAGACGGCGGCCCGTCTCGAGCGCCGTCCACGCCGCGAGGTCGGCGATCTTGTATCGGGTCAGGAGCACCGCGCTCATCGGGACGCCTCCGCCGCGCGCGCGACCCCGAGGGAGAGCGCCAGCGACTCGAAGAGAAATCGCCCGGGCCCCGAGCCCTCGAGCGCGTCGTACGATCCGACCGAGGCGCGGCGCCGCTCGCCCCAGGTGCCCGGCCACTCGAGCGGAACCTGCTTGAGCCACGACGCCCGCTCCGGGTGCGGCATGATCGCGAGCACGTTTCCCGATCGATTCGTGACGCCCGCCGCCTGGAAGAGCGCGCCGTTCGGATCGTCGGGAAACCGGGTTGCCGGAGCGCCGCTCGCGTCGACGTACCGGAAGAGAGCCAACCCTCCCTTTTGGATGCTGGATTGAACCTCGGGATCCGCCGTCTCGAACCGCCCTTCTCCGTGGGCCATCGGAAGCGGCACGATCTCTCCATTGGGGAGCACGGAGCTCCAGATCTTCCGGCCAGGGCCCTCCTCCGTCCGGACACGCACCCAGCGGCAGAGGTATCCCTGGCGCCGCGGCGCGCGATTGGGTGCCAGGGCCATCTCCACGCGACCGGATCGGATCCCGGGGACGAGCCCCGCTTCGACGAGGACCTGCGCGCCGTTGCAGATTCCGAGCACCGGCTTTCCCCGCTCCGATTCCGCCGCGATGCGCTCCACCGCGGGAAGCTTCGCAGCCACCGCGCCCGCGCGAATCCGGTCCTGGAACGCGAAGCCGCCCGGAAGGACGTACGCGTGGAACTCGCTCAAGACCGAGGCGGGCTCGTTCGAGCGGACGATGCGCGCCTCGAGACCCACGGCCTCGAGAACGCGCGCGGTCTCGTACTCGCAGTTGACGCCCGGGATTTGCAAGATCGCAACTCGAGCCATCGTCACTCCACGTAGGGGCGGATCGCGGCGCGGTGGACCGCCGCGAGATCCGCAAGGTCGGCGTCGACCAGCGCGAGCCCGCCGTCGAGGAGGCGGAATCGGGGCTCGGCCAGTGTCCGCCCGATCATCGTCGCGTCGACGCCCAAGGACTTGAAGAGGTCCAGGAGCGGCGTGAGCTGCTCCTTTGAAACCTCGAGCAGGAATCCCGGCGATTCCGAGTAGAGCCGGACTTCGGGCGCGGTCCCCCCCAGGCCCGAGATCGGGATCTGGAGGCCGAGCCCTTGCGAGGCGAAGCCTCCCAGGGCCATCTCGAGGGCCGCGACCGCAAGACCGCCCTCGGCGATGTCGTGGCTCGCGAGGACCCATCCGCGCCGAACCGCTTCCAGCACGGCGTAGAGGCGCCGCCGCTCGCGGTCGAAATCGAGGGTCGGGAGATCGCCGCCCGTGTCGCCGGTCAGGGCATGCCGGAGCTGCGACGCGCCGAGACGGTCTTCCCGCGGGCCGGTGAGAACGATCACGCTCCCGGCGCGCTTGATCGCGCCGGTTACTGCCACGGCGTAATCGTCGAGGACGCCGAGCCCCGCGACGATCGGGGAGGGCTCGATGGCGCGGCCGGTCGAGGATTCGTTGTAGAAGGAGACGTTGCCCGAGACGAACGGGATCGGCGGTCCCTCCGTGCCGCTCGGGCCGAACGCGCGCGCGGCGTCCCCGAGCCCGCGGACCGAGCGGACGAACTCGTCGAAGACCTCCGGATCTTCCGGGTTCCCGAAGTTGAGGCAGTCGGTGAGAGCGGTGGGCCTCGCCCCGACGCAGACGAGATTCCGGAGCGCTTCGTACACCGCGTGGGCCGAGCCCGCGTAGGGATCGGCCGCGACGTACCAGGGGTTCCCGCCCACGGACATCGCGGCGCCGAGCGGTGAGCCGGGCACGGGCGCCATCACCGAGGCGTCGGCTTCCCCCGCGCGGATCACCATCCGTCCCTGCACCTCGGTGTCGTAGTAGCGCCAGAGAGGCTCCCGCGATCCCAGGTTGGGCGAGCCGATCAGCCGGCGGAAGAGCGCGTCGTGATCGTGCACCGGCGGGAGCGCCGCGCCCGCCGGCCGAGGAGCGCGGGGCCGCTGAGCCCGGCGGTGCTCGATCCCGGCCGTGATCACATCGACCGCCGCGTCGCAGACCGGCTGTCCGCCCTTCAAGATCCGATACCGCGCGTCGTCGCGCACGCGGCCGATGACGGCGGCCCGGGCTCCCTCGTAGACCGCGGGAAGCGCGTACTCCACGTTATAGATCTCGAGGACGCGCGGGGCCAGACGCTCGGGGACCACGAGCGCGAAGCGCTCCTGCGTCTCGGAGCAGCTGATCACCTCGGGCGGAAAGTCGCCCTGCGGCGTCGGAACGCGATCGAGATCGACGTCCATCCCGAACCCTCCCGCCGCCGCGAGCTCGGAGGAGGCGCACGCGATTCCGCCGGCGCCCAGGTCCTTGAAGCCGAAGGGAGCCCCCTGCGCGTGGAGCCACGCCAGGGCCGCGCGGTTCGCCTCCAGGAGGACGCGCTTCAAGAACGGATCGGGGACCTGCACGTGTCCCCGCTGATCGTGCGCGCCTTCCTCGAGGATCGCGGACGCGAAGGAGGCGCCGCCGAACCCGGTCTCGTCGGTCGGCTTTCCCAGGAGCACGAGGATGTACGGCTCGCGTTTCGCCGCGTCGGGAACGCGGCTCCGGACGACCTGGTCGGCGCGGACGATCCCGAGCGCCACGACGTTCACGAGGCAGTTCTCGTCGTATCGCCCCGAGAAGAAGACGTCGCCGCCCAGGTTGGGCACGCCGAGCGGATTCGCGTACTGCCAGATTCCGTCGACGACGCCCCGCACGATCTCGCGGACCGCGCTCGCTCGCGGCCCTTCAGGGTCCCCGAAGCGGAGCGCATCCATGACGCCGATCACTTCCGCGCCCATGCACGCCACGTCGCGGACGATGCCGCCGATTCCGGTGGCCGCTCCTTCGATCGGGACGATTTGGGAGGGGTGGTTGTGGCTCTCGTGGGCGAACACCAGCGCGTAGTCCACGCCGCGGTGCTTGCCGAATCGGACCACGCCCGCGTCCTCGCCCGGTCCAAGGATTACGTCCGGGCTCTCGGTCGGCAGGTGGGACCGGAGCACCCAACGGCTGCTCTTGTAGGAGCAGTGCTCGCTCCACATCGTGTCGAAGATCGTCGCCTCGACACGAGTCGGATTGCGGCCGAGGAGGTCGAGCATCCGCTTCGCCTCATCGGGCGTCAGGCGGAAGCCTTCCGCGGCCAGGAGCTTCCCGAGGCCCTCCGGATCCGCCTCGGCGAGGGGGAGCACGCTGGCTTCAGCCACTGGCGACAACTGACGCTCCGAGAACGCGATCAAAGACTTGATTCACATTCCGAGTGAAGTGCTTCGGGTCGAAGCATGCCTCCAGCTCCTCGCGCTTGAGCACGCCGGTGACGGCGGGATCCGCGGCGAGCCGGGCCCTCAAATCGGGGCCACCCTTCCACGCTTCCATGGCGTGACGCTGGACGACGGCGTACGCCTCTTCGCGGGCGAGCCCCGCCTGGGTGAGCGCGAGGAGCACCCGCTGCGAGTAGACGAGGCCGCGGGTCAACCCGAGGTTCTGGAGCATCCGCTCCGGGTAGACGATGAGGCCGGCCAGGACCTCCCGGATCTCGCTCGTCATGAAGTCGGCCAGCAGGAACGAGTCGGGCAGGATGACCCGCTCCACGCTCGAGTGGCTGATGTCGCGCTCGTGCCAGAGGGCGACGTTCTCCAGCGCCGCGTGCGCGTTGGCGCGCAAGAGGCGCGCGAGGCCGGTGACCCGCTCGCAGCGGACCGGGTTCCGCTTGTGCGGCATCGCCGAAGAGCCCTTCTGCCCCTCCCGAAACGGCTCCTCCGCTTCCAAAACCTCGGTGCGCTGGAGGTGGCGGATCTCGACGGCCATCTTCTCCAACGAAGCCCCGAGGAGCGCGAGCGTCGAGAGAAGCTCCGCGTGGCGGTCGCGCTGGACGACCTGCGTCGCCGCGGGCTCGGGCTTCAATCCGAGCGCGCCCAGCACCTGCTCCTCGAGCTCGGGACTCAAGTGCGCGAGCGTCCCCACCGCGCCGGAGAGCTTCCCGACCGCGATCGCCTCGCGCGCGCGCGTGAGACGCGTCCGCGCGCGCCCCAGCTCCTCGTACCAGACCAGGAGCTTCAACCCGAACGTGATCGGCTCGGCGTGGATGCCGTGGGTCCTGCCCACCATCGGCGTCTCCTTGTAGCGGAGAGCCAACCCGCGGACCGTCTCCCGCAGGGCATCCAGCTCCTTCGAGAGAAGATCAGCCGCCCGCGTGAGCGTCAGCGCCAGCGCGGTGTCGACCAGGTCGGAGGAGGTCATGCCGAGATGCAGATGGCGGGCCTCGGGGCCGACGGTCTCGCCCACCTGGGTCAGGAAGGCGATGACGTCATGGTGGAGCGTCCTCTCCAGCTCGTCGATCCGGGCCATGTCGACCCGCGCCCGCTCGCGGATTCGGGCGGTGACGCCGCGGGGAATCTCGCCGCGACGCTCCATCGCCTGCGCCACGGCCAGCTCCACCTCGAGCCAGTTCCGGTAGCGCGTCTCGTCCTCGAAGAGCGCCGTCATCTCCTTCCGGCTGTAGCGCGCGATCATGGCGTTATTCCTCGGGCGTCTCTTCCAGCAGGAGCTTCATCGTGAGGAGCTTCCCGTCGCGCTCCACGGTCAGCGAGATCGTGTCCCCGACGCTCGCCCCGAAGATCACGCGATAGGCCTCATTGCTGTCCCGCACGGGCGTCCCGTTCACCTTGCGGATGATGTCCCCCACCTTGACGCCGGCCTTGTCCGCGGGGCTCCCCCGCTCGATGACCGCGACGTAGAGGCCGTTCCGATCCGCGGTGCCGAGGCGCTCCGCGACGTACGGCGTGATCTCCCAAGTACGGACGCCGATCCAGACGTTCCGGACCTTTCCGAAGCGGATGATCTCGTCCACGACGCGCTTCGTGGCGTCGATCGGGATCGCGAAGCCGATCCCCTCCGAGCCTCCGCTCTTCGTGAAGATGAACGTGTTGACCCCGATGACCTCGCCGCGCGCGTTCACGAGCGGCCCGCCCGAGTTCCCTGGATTGATGGCTGCGTCGGTCTGGATCATGTTCTTGTAGATCCCGGTGGTCTGGCTCTGCGATTTGATGTCGCGCCGGGTCGCGCTGATCACGCCCGCGGTCACGGTCGGCTGCGTATCGTTCAGCAGGAACCCGAACGGGTTCCCGATCGCGATCGCCCACTCCCCTACCAGGAGATCGTTCGAGGTGCCCAGCGGCGCGACGGGAAGGTCCTTGCCGTCGATCTTGACGATCGCGAGGTCGTATTGCGGGTGCGAGCCGACGATCCGCCCCGTGAACGAGCGCCCGTCGGAGAGGATCACGGTGATCTTGTCCGCGCCGTGCACGACGTGCTCGTTGGTCAGAACGTAGCCGTCCTTGGAGATGATGAACCCGGAGCCCATGCTCGGGATCTGCTCCCGGTAGCGGTACTGCGGGATCATGTCCCGGAAAAACGGCTCGAAGAACTCGCTCCCGAGTGGGACCGGCGAGGTCTGGACGACGCGCGTCTGCACCACGCTGAGCGTGACGACCGAGGGGCCGACCCGCTGCGCCGCTTCCACGATCGCGGTCCGGCGGGTCCGGTCGACGTTTCCGGGGGCGTTCTCCGCCATCGATTCGGCGGCGGTCGCGGCCGACACCTGGCCCTGGGGGCCGGATACCACGCGCTTCTTGCCGCGCGTCCCGACAAGGAGCGCGGCCAGGAGCAGGAGGCCGAAGAGAATCCCCGCCGCCAGGGTGCCGAGGGGCCATTTGCTCGCACCGCGCGAGGAAGGTGAATTCAGTTCAGGCGACGACATTCAGAGACTCCTTGGGGATCCATCCCACCCGGGGATACCGAACCCGCATCAAGTAGAGACCGTGCGCCGGAGCGGGCGGTGCGGCGGCCCGGCGATCCCTTGCTTCGAGCGCGGATTCCACCGCGCCCGCGCCGGCCCCGCTCTCCGACTCGCGAACGACCGTGGCCACGATCCGGCGAACCATAGTGTACAGGAACCGGTCCGATTCGATGTCGAAGCGCAGCCGCCCGCGGCGCCCGGACCACCGCGCGCGCGTGACGCGGCAGAGCGGGCCACCGTTCTCGCTTCCCTGCTTCGAGAACGTCGTGAAATCGTGCGCGCCGAGGAGCGGCCGGGACGCCTCGTTGAGCGCCGCGACCCCCGCTCGAACCGCGCGCGCCCAGGCGTAACGCCGCCGGATCGGGACGATCCGAGGCTCGATGACGTATCGGTAGGAGCGCCGCATCGCGTCGAACCGCGCGTGGAATTCCGGCCCGACCTCTTCCACCTGGACGATCCTGACGTCGCCGGGAAGGATGCCGTTGAGCGCCAGCCGGAGCCGCTCCGCCGAGAGCCGCGTCGTGAGCTTCACGCTCGCGACCTGGCCCGCGGCGTGGCATCCCGCGTCGGTCCGCCCCGCGCCCGCGATGCGGACCGGGCCGTGCGCCAGGCGCTTGAGCGCGGTCTCGATTTCTCCCTGAACCGTTCGATGCGACCGCTGCACTTGCCAGCCGTGGAACTCCGAGCCGTCGTACTCGATGACCAGGCGGTACGCCGCCTCCCGGCGGTCAGACGCCACGAAGCAGCCACGCGGCCGATGCCGCTCCCCCCGCGATCGCCCCCATCTCGGCCCAGCCCCAGGTGGCCCGAAGCCCGCTTCGCCGCCGGGCGCCCAGCCGGTAGCCGCGCGCGTGGAGCGCGTCTCCGTACGATTCTCCGACCCGAAGCATCGTGCCCAGGAACGGGAGGAGCCAGGCGGCCAGATAGCGCGCCCGGCCCGCCGCGCCGTGACCGGGACGGAGCCCGCGGGCGCGGAGCGCCTGGTGCTGCTGCTCCGCCTCGCGGAGCGCGATCGGGGTCAGAGCGAGGGCGTGCCGGGCGCTCTCGACGGGAAGAAGGAGGAGCCGCGGCCGGGGCGGAATCGGGAACGCGAGCAGCCACCGCGCCGCGGCGCCGAGAAAGGTCCGCGCCGCCCAGCGGAGGAGGTAGAGGAGCGCGAGCAGCCGGAGCGCGATCAGGGCCGCGGCCTTGGCAGTCTCCAGCGTCGGGCGGCCCGAGAGAAGCGCGTGTGCCAGAAAGACGATGAGCGCCAGCGTGAGGAGCGGAAGCTCGGAGCGGATCGTGCGGCCCTCGGCGCGAAGGGCGAATCCGGCGCCGAGCACCGAGAAGACCGCGAGATCGATGGAGGAGCGTCCGAGCGCCAGGCCGACGCCGACGAGCGCGCAGGCGAGGAGGAGCGCCGCCGGATGAAGCGGGCGCGCGGATTTCATTTCTGGGGCTATCGCGTGGGACCGGGGAGAGCCGGGCACTTTCGCTGCGTTTCCTCCGTGCCATCGGAGGCGGGCGCCGACGTCCGGCAACCCACCTAAAGTGCGACTCTACCCGATCATCCCTTCGGTGTCAACGCGGTGCCCAGGCGCTGGAGCGGCCGGTACCACGAAATCACGACGAGAATCAGCGTGAGGCCGAGGCAGAGGGAGGTAACCCAGTCCCCCCACTGGAGGAACAGCGTCGGGCCGGCTCCGACCCAGACGTCCCCGGTGAGGAGTGCTTCCTTGAAGAGCGGCGTCCGCTCGACGACGCGGCCGTACGGATCGATCAGCATCGAGACGCCCGTGTTCGCGCATCGCGCCGTGGAGAGCCCCAGCTCGACCGACCTCAAGATCGCCATCTCCGCGTGCTGCACGGGCCCGGCCGACTTCCCGAACCATTCGTCGTTCGTGATATTCACGAGGTACTGCGCCCCCTCGAGCGCGTAACGGCGGGCGAGGTCCGGGAAGATCGATTCGAAGCAGATGAGCACGCCGAACGACGAGCCCCCGGCCGTGAAGACGACGGGGCGCGTTCCCGGGGTCCACTCGGCCTGCCCCAGATCGATCTTTCCGAGAAACGGGAGCAGCCCCTGAAACGGAACCCGCTCGCCGAACGGGACGAGGTGAATCTTCTCGTACTGCCCCCCGAACGTGCCGTTCGGCAGGACCAGGCCCGCGGCGTTGTACGTGAGGACGCTCCCGTTGTTCGAGAGGCGCGCGTCCGGATAGCCCGCCAGCACCGGCACGCCGGCCTCCCGGACGAGATCGACAAAAGCCTTGAGCTTGACCCGCTCCAGGCGCACGTAATACGGGAGCGCGGTCTCGGGCCAGACGATGAGGTTGGGACGCGGCATCAGCGAGGCCGCCACGCGCGTCATCCGCGCGAGCGTTCCGACGACCGAGTCCTGCAGGGCGGGGTTCCACTTGACGTCGCTCGGGATGCTCGGCTGGACGAGGGCGACGCGTGCCAGGGGCCTCCCGCGCGGCTCGCGAAGCCGGGTCTCCCCCCAGCGGACCGGGAGCCAGACCACGAGCAGGGCCAGGATCACCCACGCCGCGCGGGCCCACCACCGCCGCGAGACCGCCGCGGCGGCGACGAGGGAGTTCGTAACGAGAATCCAGAAGCTCAGGCCCGGCGCGCCGGCGAGCGACGCGGCCTGGATCCAGGCCGGGTGCTCGGCGAGCGCGTAGCCGACGTTGCCCCAGGGACAGCCGAGCACCCCGGAGGACCTGGCCCATTCGCTCGCCGCCCACGCGATCGGCGCGGCGGCGAGCACGGGCCAGCCGAGACGCCTCCGCACGAGCCGGACGATCCATCCGAAGAGGGCCATGAAGAGCCCAAGGTAGAGCGCGAGAGCGAGGAGGCCCGGGAAGATCAGCCACGGATGTGTCATCGCGTGGGCGGGCAGCCGCACGATCCACGAGAAGAGCACCGCGTTGAAGACGATGCCGGCGATCCACGGCGCCCAGCGCGCCCCGCGCGGCGTGGCCGCCGTCGCGCCGGGCCCGGGCGAGTCGTGGTGGAGGACCACCAGGAGCGGAACGAGGGCGACGAACACCAGGGGCCAGAGCCCCGCGGACGGAAAGGAGAGGCTGAGGAGAATTCCCGATGCCGCCGCGGCGAGCGGCCGGCGAAGCCGACTGCTAATGAAGTCGGACTTCGCGGCGGGCTTCCGCCGACTGGTAGATGGCATCGATGACCTGCATGAGATCGTGCCCTTCCTCGGCGGAGGCCATGGGGCGCTCGCCTTGGGTCAGGCAGCGGAGGAAATGGTCCAGCTCGCGCTCGTACGACTGCTTGTAGATGTTCTTCGTCGATTCCAGCGGCGGGGTCACGTTGAGCAGGTTCCCGTTCAGCTCCTTGTGGATGCGAAACGGATTCAAGAGCGCCGCGCCGTCGGTGCCGAAGAGGTTCAGGTACGGGAAGTTCCTCTCGAGCAGCAGGGCCCAGCTGACTTCCAGCGTGAGCGAGGCACCACCGTCCAGGACCAGAAACGCGGCCACCGTGTCCTCGACGTCCTTCCGCGGATCGGTCACGTACTTCGATGCCGTCACCGAGACGACCTTGGGGTTTCCGAGGAGCCAGAGCGAGAGATCGAGCATCTGGACCCCGAGGTCCATGAGCACCCCTCCCCCCGAGCTCTTCTTGTTCTCGTACCAGCCGGGTCCGCGGCGCTCGGTCCGGCGCAGCAGCCAGCCCGTCTTGACGTAGAAGATCTTCCCGAGCTCCTTGCGCTCGAGGTAGCCGCGCAGCACGGACACGTCGCTCCGGAACCGGTTGTTCATGGCGTACATGAGAACCTTGCCCGAGCGCTCGGCCGCGACGGCCATCTGGGCCGCCTCCGCCGCGGTCCTGGCCGCCGGCTTCTCGCAGAGGACGTGCTTCCCGTAGCCGAGCGCGGCCTGGGTCATCGGCGCGTGGAGGTGATTCGGGGTGGCGATGATGACCGCGTCGATGTCGTCCGAGCGAAGGAGCGACTCATAGTCGGCGACCGCGCGGCCGATTCCGAAATGTTGGGCCACCATGCGGGCCTTCTCGACGTCGTCGTCGCAGACCGCGACCACCTCCACGTCCCTCCGCGACTTCAGCGCGGGAAGATGGTTGACCTGGGCGACGACTCCGACCCCGATGACTCCGAGTCGGATGGGACGTTGGGCCAAGTGAGGGCTCCCGAAGAGGGATCGGCGTCGTGAAGGCGGCGAACTTCGCGCGAGTATAGGGACCGGTGTCGCGAAATCAAGGCGAATCAGGCCGCGTATCGTCCGCGCGCGTGTTCGTTCCCGGTGCGGCCACCGCGTGCGCATCCGCGGCGACCGCGTGCGCATCCGCGGCGACCTCGTCGCGCGCGAGGCGGCGGATTTTCTTCCAGAGCCCCTGCCGCGTGAGTCCCAGAGAACGGGCCGCCCGCGTGCGATTTCCGCCGGTGCGCCGGAGCGCACTCTGGATCATCTCCACTTCCAGCTCGCGCGTGCGGCCGCGCAGGTTCTCCGCGCGCTCCCGGACGACCGGGACATCCACCGCGGCGAGCCCTTCCCCCAGGGAGTCGTGCGTCAGCGTCCCGCCCGGACCGAGCGCGTGAACCGCGCGCTCGAGGGCGGTCTCGAGCTCCCGCACGTTCCCGGGCCAGGGGTACCGCGCCAGGACATCGAGCGCCTCACCGGTGATCCGTCTCGCCTCGGGCCGCTGCCGGCGCGAGAGGCGCCGGAGGATGTACGCGACCAAGAGCGGCACGTCCTCGCTCCGCTCGCGGAGCGAGGGAGCGCGGATGGTGAGGACGTGGAGCCGGTAGAAGAGATCGGCCCGGAAGCGCGCCCCGCGGACCTCGGCGGCCAGATCGCGGTGCGTCGCGGCCACGATGCGCACGTCGACGCGACGAACGCGGCCGTCGCCGACGCGGCGGAGCTCGCCTTCCTGGAGCACGCGGAGGAGCCTGCTCTGCACCGAGGGGCTCGCGTCGCCGATCTCGTCCAGGAACAGGGTGCCCCCGTTCGCGAGTTCGAAGAGACCGGGCCGGTCGGCGTGGGCGCCGGTGAAGGAGCCCTTCGCATGACCGAAGAGCTCACTCTCGACCAGGGAATCGGGGATCGAGGCGAAGTTGTGGGGAAGGAACGGACGCTCGGAGCGGGGACTCTCGCTATGGAGCGCCCGCGCGATCAGCTCCTTCCCCGTTCCCGTCTCGCCGTGCACGAATACGGTCGCCGGGCTCGGCGCCAGGGCCGCGATCCGATGCCCCAGCTCGATCACCGCGCGGCTTCGGCCGACCAGGCCGAGCGTCTCGGCGTGCGGCCCGTACCCGTCCGTGGCGAGCTCCTCGATCTCGAGCGCCCGGCGACGGTCGTGCTCCCATCCCACAGCCATCATCCCAATCCCCCGAACCTACGCCAGCACTACCTCCCTTGTTCCGGCAACGGCCTCTCCGACGCGGAAGGCCGGGTGACCCGCTTTCTTGAGCGCCCGCTCGATCGTCTCGGCATCCTTTCGCCGCACCACCATCAGAAGCCCGATTCCCATGTTCCAGACCTCGTAGGCTTCCGACGCCGGCACCTTCCCCGCCTCGCTGAGAAATCGAAAGAGTGGGGGAATGGGCCAGCCCGCGGCGCGGATCTCGGCGCGAACGTTCTCCGGAAGGATGCGCACCAGATTCCCGGGAATCCCGCCCCCGGTGATGTGCGCCATGCCCCGCACTTCTCCCGCCGCGCGCGCGACCCCCACCGGCGCGCCGTAGTAGAGGTGCGGCAAGAGGAGCACGTCCCCGACCGTGCCCCCGCCCGCGGGGAACGGATCCGTAATCTTGAGGCCGAGGCCGTCGAAGAGGATCGACCGCGCGAGCGAGTAGCCGTTCGTGTGAAGTCCCGCGCTCGGGAGCCCGAGGATCTGGTCGCCCGGTTCGATCGCCGAGCCGTCGATGATCCCGGCCTCGGGCGCGATCCCGACGATGGCGCCCGCCAGGTCGTAGTCGCCCGGCGCGTAGAGCCCAGGCATCTCGGCGGTCTCGCCGCCGATCAGCGCGCACCCGACCTCGCGGCAACCCCGCGCGAGCCCGCGGACGAGCAGCTCCACCCGCTCCGGGGAGAGGGCTCCCATCGCGATGTAGTCCAGAAAGAAGAGCGGCTTGGCCCCGTGCACCAGGATGTCGTTCGCCGAGTGGCAGACGAGGTCGTACCCGACCGTGTCGTGCCGGTCGCAAAGGATCGCGACCTTGAGCTTCGTGCCGACGCCGTCCAGGCTCGAGAGGAGGACCTGCCCCGGCGCGCCCGGCACGCGGAACGCGCCCGCGAAGCCGCCGAGGTCGCCGACCACCTCCGGGCCGAAGGTGGACCGGCAGAGCGCCCGAATCCGGTCGACCGCCTCCTGGCCCTTCCGGATATTGACGCCGGACTCCTCGTAGCGGCCCATCACGCCTCCGCTCGCTCCGGCTCCGGGATCGACTGGACCGGCTCCGCATCGGCTCCGTCGAGGAGGAGCACCAGCGCTTCGACGATCTCGCGATCGAACTGCGAGCCGGCGTGGGCGCGAAGCTCGGCGAGCGCGCGCGGGATGGGGAGGCCTTTCCGATAAGGACGGTCCGACGTCATCGCGTCGAACGCGTCGCAGACGTGGATGATCCGAGCGCCCAGGGGCACGTCGGTCTCCGTGAGGCCGGGCGGATACCCCTTTCCGTCGGGGCGCCAGTGATGTGTGCGCACCATGCGCGCCGCGTCGCGCAGGGCCCGGATCTGCCCGATGATCTTCGCCCCAGCCTCCGGGTGGCGCATCATCAGCGTCCGCTCTTGGTCGCTGAGCACGGTCGGCTTCCGGATAACATCGGGGCGCTGGGCGATCTTCCCGATATCGTGAACGAGCGCGGCGTAGCGGATCGTCTCCACCTCGGCGCTCCCGAGCCCCATGTGCCGCGCGACGCGGACCGAATACTCGGCCACGCGCACCGAATGCTCGTGGGTGTACGGGTCGACCGCGTCGAGCGCCACGCTCAACGCGCGGACGAAGCTCACCAGATCCTCGCGCAGATCGGCGTAGAGCCGAAGCGTGTAGCGCGCGAAGACGAGCGGGAGGACCAGGAGCAGGACACCCGGGATGCCGGCCGCGAGGCGCACCTGCGCGAAGAGGAGCCCGAATCCCAGGGAGAGCCCGTGCTGGGGCAATCCGTCCCGAAAATGCTGTCGCCAGATCGTGAGGGCCGGCTCGCGGGCGCGCGCGCCAAGGACGAAGCTGACCCAGGCCGTGTTCAGGGCGTAGTAGAGCGAGCCCGCGAGGAGCAGCGGAACGAGGTTCCGGACCCAATGCGAGGCGCCCAGCTCGCCGCCGGCGGCGAGGTACGCGGAGCCGGCGACGATCGTGGTCGATGCGTAGAGACCGGCGTTCAGCGCGGCCGCTCCGGGCCGGTTTCGCAAGATCGCAAGCTGCGCGGGGATCGTCGTGAGGAGATCAAGCGCCCCCGCGATCCACGGTCCGAAGAGGAGGATCGCCCCGATGTCGAGGATCGACGCCACCGTCATCGTGCCCCCGCGCGGGAGCGGCACGGGGAGCGCCTCGGCGGCGAGGAGAAGCCCGAACCACGCGACGATCGCCCACATGTCCCATCGCGTCTGCTTCAGATCCTCGCCGCCGAAGATCGCGAGGAGGAGCGGAAGCGACGCCAGGAATGACGGGACCAGGAGCCAGACGAGGCGCTGCCCGAAGACGGCCGGCTGATTCGGCTCCGATGCCGGGCGCTGAGAGCTCAGATCATCCATGCGATGTCCTCGGGCGCGTTGGTTGAGATCCCAGAGACACGCCGCCCCGCGCAACGAGCGTGCCACGCGGGCGCGACGCGGCGACCGCGCAAGCCGCGGAACGACCCAGCGCGGACGCCGCTCCGAGGCCAGCGACTGCGCCTCGAGGCGTCAGGGGGCCGTCGCCGTCGAAGCGCACGCTCAACGGAGGATGCGCGCCGTATCCGAAAGGTCGAAGCGGCTCATGGAAGCGATTCCCTCCGCACGGTCGAGGATCGCCTCCCGCGACGCGCGCAAGAGGCCGGTCACCCCGAACCCCTCGACGGTGAATGAGGCAAGGACGCAGCCGTAGACCACGGCCCGGCGGAGATTCCGGTCATCCACGCGCCCCATCCTGGCGAGCGCCCCGACGAAGCCCCCCGCGAACGTGTCGCCCGCTCCGGTGGGATCGACGACGGTCCCGATCGGATACGCCGGGCAGCTGAAGTACTCGTCGCGGCCCTGCAGAAACGCGCCGTGCTCCCCCTGTTTTACCACAACCGTCTCGGGGCCGAGGGAGAGGATCGCGCGGGCGGCCTTGTGCGTCAGCGCTTCCCCGGTGATCTCGCGCGCCTCTTCCTCGTTGATGATCAACATGCGAACCCGGCGGAGAATCCCGAGCAGCTCCGCCCGCTTGCTCTGGATCCAGTAATTCATCGTGTCCGCGAGAACGAGCTGAGGCTTCTCGAGCTGATCCAGAACGTCCCCCTGCAATACCGGATCGATGTTGGCGAGGAAGACGGTCTTGAGCGCGCGGGTCTCGCGGGGCAGCTTGGGCTTGAATCGCTCGAAGACGTTCAGCTCGGTGCGGAGCGTTTTCCGCGTGTTCATATCGTCGCTATAGACGCCCTCCCAGCGGAAGGTCTTCCCCTCGCTCACCTCGAGGCCGCTCAGGTCGAGCTCGGCCTGCTGCAGGGTCGCGCGGGCCTCGGCGGGAAAGTCCTGCCCGACGACCGCCACCACGGAGACCGGCAGGAAGTAGCGCGCCGAGAGCGCGAAGTAGGCGGCGGACCCGCCGAGCACCTCCGTGACGCGCCCGGCCGGGGTCTCGATCGTGTCGAGGCCGATCGAGCCGACGACCGCGATCGCCACGGCTACATCGTCTCCGGCGCGCTCACGCCGAGGAGGTGGAGCCCGCGGCGGAGGACCACGCCCGTCGCGCGGGTGAGAAGGAGCCTGGCCGCCGTCCGCTCGGCATCGGCGGTGACGACGCGATGTTGATGATAAAACGAATGAAAGCGAGCCGCTAAGTCCTTGAGATAAGCCGGGATCCGATGTGGCTCCCGGCTCCTGGCCGCGGCGGCCACGAGGGACGGAAATCCGGCCAGGCCGCGGAGTAGCGTCTCCGTCTCCGGCTCCGTGAGGAGATCGAGCTTGGCCTTCCCGGGATCCGGCTCGGGGACTCCCTGCTCCTTGGCATAGGCGAGCACGTGGGCGATCCGGGCGTGGGCATACTGAACGTAGAAGACCGGATTCTCTTCGGTGCGGCGAACCGCGAGCTCGAGGTCGAAGTCCATGGGGCTCTCGGCCCGCCTCATCAAAAAGAAGAACCGCGCGGCGTCCACGCCGACCTCGTCGATGAGCTCGCGCAGGGTGATGAACTCGCCGGACCGCTTCGACATCTTGACGACCTCTCCGGCGCGAAGAAGCCGGACCCACTGGATCATGATCACGTCGAAGCGATCGCGGGGCCACCCCAGCGCCTCGATGACCCCTTCCATCCGCGCGACGTGGCCGTGGTGGTCGGGACCCAGGAGATCGATCAGCCGGTCGAAGCCGCGCGAGAACTTGTCGTTGTGATAGGCCGCGTCCGCGAGGAAGTAGGTGGGCTCCCCGTTCGACCGCACGACGACGCGGTCCTCCTGGTCCCCGAACTGGGTCGAGCGGAACCAGAGCGCGCCGTCGCGCTGTTCCAGAAGCCTTTGTTCGTGGAGCCGGTTCCGGGCCGCGTCGACCGCGCCGCCGCGGTGAAGCTCGCTCTCCCGCATCCAGCGGTCGATGCGGGCTCCGAACCGCTCGAGCTCCGCCTTCTGGACCTCGAGCATCCGATCGATACCCCACGCGCCGAACTTGAGGCGCTGATCCCGCTCGGGAAGCTCGAGCCACCCGCGCCCGGTAGCTAGGTCGAGCTCCTTGACGAGCTCGGCGACGTAATCGCCGGAGTATCCCTCTTCGGGAACCGGGGGCGCCGTGGCGCCGATCGACTCCGCGAATCGCGTCCGGATCGACGCCCCGAAGAGCTCGGCCTGGAGTCCCCAGTCGTTGCAGTAGAACTCGCCGGCCGCGCGCCAACCCGCGGCGTTCAGGATCCGGATCAGCGTGTCCCCGATGCTCGCGGCGCGCGCGCTCACCACGTTCAAGGGACCGGTGGGATTGGCGCTGACGTACTCGACCAGCACCTTCTCGCCGCCTCCGGCCTCGCTCGCGCCGTAGGTGTCGGGCCCGGCCAGGATCTTCCGCACCGTGTCTTGAAGCCACGCGGGAGCGAGCCGAAAGTTCAGGAACCCCGCGCCGGCGGTCTCGACCGCGGTCACGACCCTGGGATCGACCTCGAGGGCTTCGATCAGGGACTTCGCGACGTCGCGCGGCGGGCGGCGCGCGGACTTGGCGAGCGTAAGCGCCACGTTGCTCGCCCAGTCGCCGTGTCCCGCCTCGCGCGGTACCTCGACCTCGACCGGAACTCCCTCCGGAAGCGCTAAGCCCGCCTTCCCGATCGCCGCATGGAGCCGGTCGATCAGGTAGCCCTCAATCGGCCACGACTTCACGATCGGCATCGCCCCAGAGCTTATCGAGGAGGTAGTACTCCCGCGCGCGTGCATGGAAGACGTGGACGACGAAGTCGACGTAATCGAGGAGAATCCACCGGCGCGCTTCGAATCCCTCGGAGTGCCACGGCCTGACGCCGCGCTCCCGAAGCCCGAGGTCGACCGCCTCGGCGATGGCCTTGACCTGAACCTCGGAGTGCCCCGTCGCGAGGACGAAGTAGTCGCAAACGCCGTCGAGCCGGCGCAGATCGAGGATGAGCACGTCCTCGGCCCGCTTCGTCAGCGTGAGCCGGGCCGCTTGGAGCGCGAGATCGTGGGGCGTGGATGGGGCCAGGGAGGGCAGGTTCACCGATGCCGCGTGACCGCGTAGCGGAGCGCGTCGCGGAGCGATTCGCGCGCATCGGTGTCCGGAACGTGCTTGAGCTCCGACTCCGCCCGATCCGCGAGCTCCATGGAACGGGCCTGGCTGTACGAGACGCCGCCGTTCTCGGTCACGAAGCGGACCACGTCGGCCCAATGGCCGTTCCGGAATTCCTGGTTTCGGATCAAGTCCACCATCTGGCTCCGGTCGCGGTCGGGCGCGTTTCGGAGCGCGTTGATGAGAGGAAGCGTGATCTTGCCGCCGTCCAGGTCGCTCCCCATCGCCTTCCCCATCACGCTCTCGGCGCCCAGGTAGTCGAAGATATCGTCCGTGATCTGGAAGGCCAGCCCCACCGCGTGGCCGAACCGGCCCAGGGCGCGCCGCGCCCCCGCGTCGCCGCCCGCCGCGAGCGCTCCCAGCTCGCAGCCGGCCGACATCAGGCACGCCGTCTTCTCCTCGATGACGCGCATGTACTCGGCTTCCGTCAGGTCGAGACGGTTCTTCTGCTCGATCTGGCGGAGCTCGCCCTGGCTCATCCGGTGGGTCGCCTCCGCGAGCAGATCCATCGCGCCGTACATGCGGTTTCGAACCAGGATCGAGAATGCCTTCGAGTAGAGGTAATCGCCCATGAGGATCGCCACGTCGTTGCTCCACGCGCTGTTCACGGTGGGCAAACTCCGCCGGACGAGGCTCTTGTCGATGCTGTCGTCGTGAATCAGCGTCGCGGTGTGGATCAGCTCCACGACCACCGCGCCGAGGAGCGCCTCCTCCGTGACCGATCCGAACGCCTGGGAGGTCAGCAGGAGGAGCGTGGGGCGGAATCGCTTCCCGAACGCGCGGTGGAGGTGCGCGCCGACCGCTCCGACCAGGTGGACGTCGCAGAAGAATGCGTCGTCCAGGCGTTCCTGGAACCGCTCGAACGCCTCGGCGATTGGGCCCCGAATAACCTCGAGGGTTGGCTCCTCGGTCTGGGTCCGCTCTCGGCTCTGCCCGTTCCTGGTCAAGTCGCTCCTAGTGCCTGGAAGGAATTGAATTACGGGCCGCCAGCCTAGGCTCCAGGCCCCCTTAAGTCAATCGAAAAGGCCTCGCGTGCCCTCCGGAGCAGCCGTTCCCGCTCATTCAACGACGGTTCCTCAACGACCTGCTCGAGCAACCAGCCGAGGATTTCCCCCACCCGGGGCCCGGGCGGGAGGCCAAGCTCCCGCATCACGTCCTTACCGTCCACCTTGAGGTCGCCCAGCGTCAGCGCCGCCTTGGCCGCGAGGACGCCCTCGATCCTCCCGCGGAACTCTTCAAGATAGTGTGGGAATCCCGTCTTCAGCCCGTTGCCGACATTGTCCGCGATCCGAAGATCGAAGAGGTCGGCGATCTTGTCCACCCCGACTTTCTGCACGAACCGACGCACCGCCGCGTCCGTCCACTCCGGCCGGTAGTCGAACATGTGGTACCGCACCAGATGGACCACCTGCTCCATGGTATCGCGGCCGAATCGCAGCCGGGTCATCGCCTCCTCGGCGAGCCGGGCGCTCTCGAACTCATGATTGTAGAACGTGGCGTCCCCGTTCTCCCGCTCGACGCGTGTTACCGGCTTCCCCACGTCGTGGAACAGGGCCGCGAGGCGCACGATCGGCTTCTCGGCCGGGGCGGAATCCACGGTATAGAGCGTATGGAAGTAGACGTCGTGGGCGTGATAGCGATTCTGGGGAACGGCGACGGAAGCCTGCAGCTCGGGGAGGAGAATCGCGAGGAGCCTCGCCTTCCGGAGCACCTCGAAGCCTCGGGACGGCCGAGGAGCGCCCAGGAGCTTCAGGAGCTCGTCCCGAAGCCGCTCCGCGGCCACGCGCGCGACCTCGGCCCGCGCCTCGCCGAGCGCCGCTTCGGTCGCCGGCTCGAGATCGAACTCCAGCGTGGCCGCGAAGCGCGCCGCGCGGATCGGCCGGAGCCCGTCTTCGCGGAAGCGATCGACCGGTGATCCCACCGCTCGGAGAAGCCGCGCTGAAAGATCGTCCCGGCCCCCGAAGGGATCGACCTCCTCCCCGTGGAGAGGATCCCACGCGATCGCGTTCACGGTGAAGTCGCGCCGCGCGAGGTCGGCCTCGAGATCGGTGACGAACTCGACCCGATCGGGGCGTCTCGCGTCGGTGTATCCCCACTCGATCCGGAAGGTCGTCACCTCACAGGGACCCGCGTCGGTCGGCACGGTGACGGTGCCGTGCTTGAGGCCGGTCGGGATTGCGGAGGGGAAGATTTTCAGCACTTCCTCCGGGCGCGCGATCGTGGCGATGTCCCAGTCGGAGACCGCCACGCCCCGGAGGAGGTCCCGAACGCAGCCGCCCACGAGGTAGGCGCGGTGCCCGGCCCGTTGGAGGCGCCGGAGCAGATCCGTGATCGCGGCCGGGACCCGCTTGGGATCGAGTGGACGGAGTGTCATCCCGCTCCATGGTACCAGACGGGGCGGCTTGTGCCGCGCCCGGCGACTGCGTAGGCTCGCGCCCGTGCGACCCGTGCGCCCCACCATCACCCCCGCCCTGAATCCCGCCCTCTTCGCCGCGCTCACCATCACGATGCTTGTGTGGTTCGGGACGGCCTCGGCCGAGCCTCTCTTTCTCCCGGCCTCGTCGCAGGGCGGATGGCTGGCCGCGGACAAGGAGCTCCACTTCGCCGGCTGCCTCGCGATCTCCGCTTCCCTGCGCGTGGCGGGGCGATCCGACGGCGAGAGCTTCGGCGGCGCGATCGGGGTCGGAGTCCTCAAGGAGATCTACGACGGGACCCTCAAGCCGCGCCGCAAGGGGCACGGGGCCAGCTGGAAGGATTTGGCCGCGGACATCCTCGGCGCCGCGGCCGGGATCGCGATCGTCGGCGCGCTGGACCGGTAGCTAGGCTCCGTTCTTGGCCGGGAGGACGATCGTGAATCTCGCTCCCGCGCGCGCCATGTTCTCCGCGGCGATTCGGCCCCCGTGGTTCTGCACGATCCGGTAGCAGGTCGATAGCCCGAACCCGTGCCCCTCGGGCTTCGTGGTGAACGACGGCTCGAAGAGCCGCGTCATGGCGGTGGCGGGAATGCCGGGTCCGGTGTCCTCCACCGCGAGCTCCACCTCCTGTCCGGCGGTCTTGAACCGCGTCCGGATCGCGATGCGACGCTCCCGGACGTCGTTCCCGCGCATGGCGTCGGCGGCGTTGCTGAACAGATTGAGGAGGACCTGCTGGATCTGAGCCGGATCGATGTTCATCTCCGGCAGATCGCCGGCGAGATCCAGATCGAACGCGACCTGCTCATATTTGTTCTGCGGCACGATGAATTCGACCGTGCGGCGGACCACGTCGTTGAGCCGCGTCGGCTGCAATCTAACGCCCTGGTGCGAGAAATCGAGGAGACCCTTGACGAGCACGCCCATGTTGCTCGCCTGCTCGAAGATGATCCGGGCGCTTTCTTTGAGTCGATCCGGCTGGATCGCTCCCCCGACGTTCATGAGCAGGAGCTGCGCCCGGCCCGAGATCGCCGCCAGGTAGTTGTTCAGCTCGTGGGCGATCTCGGCGGCCATTTCCCCCTTCGCCGCGAGACGCTCCGAGGATATGAGCTCGTCCTTCGCCTTCTCGAGGGCGATGTAGCGCGCGCCCGCCTCCTTGATCAGAAAGAGCGGCACGAAGAAGAAGACGAGGCCGAAGAACCCGACCGCGAGGTAGGAGACGACGATGAGGGGCGAGAGGAAGAAGAGCGCCGTGGAGCCGACCAGGGAATTGTAATAGAGGTACTCCTCGCGCCAGGTCTTGAGTATGGGGCGGCCCGAATCGAGCGCGACGGCCGCGGAGACGAGGAGGGTATTCATCAGAAAGTAGACCACCGTCGCGCCGACCCAGGGGAGCAGCATCTGGTGCCCCCGCAGCGCGTCGAGCCCCCTCTCCGCGAGCGGCGCCCCGCCCAGCGCGGTGAACGCGAGCCCCGCGGCGGTGAGCGTGATCACGTTCTGGCCCGCGTTGAAGACCGCCTTGTACCAGACCCGGTGGGAGAAGAAGACATTCGCGAGCGTGAAGGCGATCGCGACGATCCAGATCGCCGGCTTGAAGCCGAGGAGGATCAGGAGGCTGATGTCGACCGTGGAGGCCATGCTCTCCATGGCCTTCCCGGTGACCGTGGGGAGCCAGAGGCTCTCCGCCAGGAGGCTCACCAGGATCCAGGCGGCGAGGTACATCGCGCCGATCGCCCAGAACGAATGGAAGGAGAGCGCGAGGAGCGCGCCGCCGACCGCGCCGACGATCGCGATGAACGCGACGAGACCTTGCGTCATGGATTCACCGGGCGACGATGGAGGCGCGCGCTAGGAGGATACGGATTGGAAGGTCTTCGCGAACGCGCTCCGATTCGCGCGGGCCGGCCAGGGCGTGCCGGAACGCGACCTTCCGTGGTCACGACGCGAACCTAACAGCGGGCTAGAGGACCGTCAACGGGATTCCCCCCGGTTGTCGCGCTCGAGGAGCTCCCTCGGGTTGAGCGGCTCCTCGGGGGTGCCCTTGGGCGCGCTCAAATCCAGGTCGCGCGGCCTCGCGGCCTTCAAGAGGGCGAGGCCCCGGAGCTCCACGAGCACCGACTCCGCCTCGGAGTAGATCGAGATCCACCGGGGGAGCCCGGAAGACGGATCGGCCGCGATCCACGTGGATACCTCCCCGAGCGAATCGCCCAGCGATGCCGACCTGAGGCGGTAGCCCGACCGCGCCGCCCCGCGGATCACGCGCCGCTCGGGAATCGAGCGGAGATCCTTGGCCAGGATCCGCTCCGGGTCCGAGATGAGCCGTCGGATCTGGAGGGGCGATCGAGTGAAGGGCGCACGGTAGACGAGCCGCTCGGCCGGGCTATAGACCAGGAACGCGTCGCGCTCCCGGTCGATGACCATCTCGTGCCCGCCTTTCCCCTCGGACTTGTAGCGAAGCCCCCGTCCCGGGAGATACCAGAGCCGGCCCCGCTCGACCTCGGGCGGACCCCCGAAGGGATCGCTCCGCTCGATCGAAACGCGCGCGGTCGCCTCGGGCGCGCTGGCCATCGGGCGGAGCATGGCGTGCACCGCCTCCTCAGGGTCGGCATCCCGCCGCGAGGCTGCCGGAGGAGCCGCGGATACCGCGATGGCGCTCAACGCGACGACCGCGACGACCGCGACGCGGAGCTCCGCCCTCACGGCGCCGCCCCCGAGTCGGCGACGCCGAACAGGCGGCCGAGCAGCTCACGTCCGCGTGGATCGTCGAGCGCGAGGATCGTCCAATCGGCCCGCGCGGGAGGCAGCCTATGGAACTGGGACGGTTTCGCCGCGGCGTGGTCTTCGATATCCAGACGAATGCGCGTCGCGCCTCGCGTCCACTCGATCCATCGTGGGACGCGCCCGCTCTTGAATCGCCCGACCGGCCCATACCGGATCGCGATCGAATTCCGATCGTCCGAGCCGAGCCGGATCTTGAGCGTCCTCGGCTCCGCCTTCGCGCTCAGCTCCAGGGTGAACGGGTGGGCGCCGTCCGCGCCGTCGAACGCGCCCGCGAGTCGCCACCCCTCGCCTGAAGCCTCGACCGCCGCATGCTCGACCGCCCGGCGCACCCGGGGCGCGCCGAACGCCCAGGGGCGCGCGAGGAAGCGGAGGCCGTCGGGACCGAGCCCGCCGCGGGATTGGACCCGCCCCGCGAGGCCGAGATCGTAGGGACGGATCGTGATGTAGACCGAATCCGCGAGGACCGTCGCGTCGAGCGTGCGGATCGGGCCCGCGTAGGCCACCACCGCGAGGCTCTCGTGAACCGCGGCCCAGCGGGTGTTCAAGCCCTCGCGCCCCTTCCCGCCGCTCCGGACCGCGAGCATCCCCGCGCCCCTCGTCGCCGAATCCACGCCGGCGAAGGCCTCGAGGAACCTGGCGCGGGCTTCCCCGCCGGTCGAGGGAGCCGGCCCGTGGGCGCAGCCGGCCGCGAGGAGGAGGGCGCAAATCGCTTGCGCCGTTCCGGCGCGCCGGGCAAAGTCCCCGCAATGCAGGCGCCCCCGCCGGACCGCGACGCCGTCGCGTTTTGGAGACCAGCGCCGGGCGACTTCCCCCCGCGCGCGGGGTTCGCGCTCGCGTTCCGGCGGGGCGGAGTGAGCCTCGACCCCTACGCCTCGCTCAACCTCGGCTTGGGGGTGGGCGATGAGGAGCGGTCGGTGCGGGAGAACCGCCGCCGGCACAACGCCGCGGCCGGGATCGAGGGCGACGAGCCGCTGCGCCTTCACCAGGTGCACGGGCGGCGCATCGTCGAGCCGCGCCAGGCGCCGTGCGAGGCCGACGGGTTTCTCCTCCGCGCCGGAGATCCATGGGTCGCCGTCTCTGCCGCGGACTGCGCGCCGGTCGCGATCGTGGCGGAGGACCTTGGGAGGGGCGTTCTCCTCCATTGCGGGTGGCGCGGAGCGCGGGAGCGGATCGCGGCCCACGCCGTGAGCCTGCTCGAAACGGTCGGCGTTGCGAGGGAGCGGCTCCACGCCGCGATCGGTCCGTGCATCCGCGCCTGCTGCTTCCCGATCGGACCCGAGGTCGCGGCGCAGTTCGACCCGAAGCTTCTCCACGAGCACCCCAGCGGCCGGCCCGCGCTCGATCTCCCCGAGGCGATCGCCGCCGCCCTCCTCGAGGCGGGGATCCCGCGCGAGCGAATTCGCGCGACGCCGGATTGCACCTCGTGCCTCCCCGATTTCTATTTCTCCCATCGGAGGGACCGGGGCGTCACGGGCCGGCACTGGGCGATTCTCCGACTCCCGCCTTTGGGCGCCTGAACCACCGCTGCGCGTTCCGCTCCAGGCGCAGGAACGCCTTTCGACCCAGCATCCCGAGGCCGAGCCCGAGAAGGATCCCCGCGAGGACATCCGAAGGCCAATGATCCCCGACGTAGACCCGGGAGAAGCAAACCAGGGCCGCCACGACGGCGGCCGGAATCGTCGCCGCCGGAAACACGGTCGCGACGATCGGTACCGCCGCGGAGAAGTTGACGGCGTGGACCGACGGGAAGGCGTAGGAGCGGCGCACGCCGAAGAGCGGGTGCGAGTCGGCGAGAACCACGGAAGGACGCGGGCGCTTCACGATCGGCTTGATGATCTTCGCGCTGACCTGGTCCGCGACCGTGAGCGTCAGCGCGAGGACGACGAGCGCCAGAGCTCCGCGGGCTCGCTGCGTCAGGAACAGCGCGCCCACGAGAACGAGGAGCGGAATCTTCCAGCGCCCCGGATCCGTGAGCGCCATCATGATCGGATCGAGCGCGGGGTGGTGGAGCCCGAGATGGATGGCCCGGAAGAGCGCCGGGTCCCAGGCAAGGAGAATCACCAAGCCCGGCTAGAACTCGGGGCCGAACGTGAAGAAACTACGGGGCTTCCCGAGGCCCCGTTCGAACCGGTGCTCCCTTCCCCAATCGTAGCGAAGGACGAAGTAGCCCAGGTTGATGCGCGCGCCGAATCCGAAGGCCATCCGCATGCTCTCGGTGTGGAATCCGCCCTTGTTGGAGAAGAAGACCGGATCGGCGTCGCTGTTCCACGCCGACGCGGCGTCGATGAACATCACGCCGTTGACCCCTCCGAGCGAGAGCGGGAGCGGAAAGCCGGTTCGAAGCGTCTCGATCAGGGGGAACCGGAACTCCAGATTCCCGATGATCGATCGCGTCCCGATCAGGTCGCCGTAGTCGACGCCGCGGTACGTGAACGCGCCGCCGAACCGGAAGTACTGCGGATCCCTCCCGAAGCTTCCGCCTCCGAGAAGCCGCCGGGCCAGCGTGAACCGGCGGGCGAGGTTCGTGTAGCGCCGCGAGTCGACCAACGCCGTGGTGTAGCTCAGGCCGCCCTCCGCGTGCTCCACGCTGTAGCGTGACCGGCCTCCGTTGATCGGTCCCGTGGAGCCGTAGAGAGCGTTGTCCCCGACCTGCGCCAGGTTGGGCGCCACGTAGAAGTAGTTCCCCAGATTGCGAATCTGCGACACCGTCCCCGTGCCGTAGTCGTAATGAAAGACGTGCTGATCCACCACCGCGGCCTGGATTCCGTACTCGATCCTTCGAAACCGCGTGAAGGGACGGGAGAAGAACAGAGCCGCGCCCCGGTGGACCTGATTCTGCAGGTCGTCCGTGGAAGGGGACGAAAGGAGGAGAAGATCTTTCTGGTACTGGAAGACCGCCAGGCCGTAATTCGTCCGGCTTGAGAGATTGGTGTATGAGAGAAAGACGTCCGAATCGCTCAGGTTGCCGTAGAGGTTCAGCACGGCGAGGATGTTGTGGTTCCCGAGAAGATCGCTGAAGGAGATGACGCTCGACCCCGCGAAGCCGACGTTCGACGCGACGACCGCCCCGCCCGAGAAGTAATCCCTGCTGAAGGAAGCGCGGTACGGGAGGTGCTGGAACGAGGTGCTGTCCGCGAGCGGCTCCCGGTAGACCATCTGGACGTAATCCGAGAGCGTCGTGTCGATCGGCGCGGGAGCCGCGGTGGAGGTCGCGTCGGCACGCGGGTCGGCGCCGGAAGAGCCGGCAGAGCCGGCCGTGCTGTCGCGCGCCGTCGAGCTCCGCGGGCTCGGTCGCGGCGGCAAGGTCGATCCTCGCGGCGGCTCCTGCGCCGGGGTCTCGTCGGAGCCAAGGGACGCCTCGACGCGCGTGCCGAGAGGCGCCAGTGCCGCCCCGGCGCCGGTCGCGGCCTCGACCGAGGTCTGGCGCTCCAGGAATTTCAGCGGCTCCCGAACGGAATAGACATCCCACCCGCCGCGCGTGACCGTCATGAGAGAGCGAGAGGCACGGACTCTCGGGAACGAGCCCCGAGACCCCCGTCAAGAGATCCGTCAGCCGCACGCTCTCCCCGGTCGCGAGGTCGATGCGATAGATGTTCGGGATCCCCGTCCGATCCGATACGAAGAGAAGGGAGCGCCCGTCGGGGGACCACTGCGGGGAGATGTTCGTGCCGTTCTGATTCGGCGGGACGACGACCTTGCCGCTCTCCACGTCGAGGACGGCCAGGCGCAGCGGACCAAAGATCAGCTTGCCGACCTCGGTTCCCGGTCCCTCGTCGGTCGCGTAGGCGATCTGGGTGCCGTCGGGCGACCAGACCGGATCGCGGACGGCGTAGCGGCCGCTCAGCTGCTGCCGGAGGTTCTTCCCGTCCGAGTCGGCCAGATAGAGCACCGACCGTCCCGCCTTCAAGCCGACGAAGGCGAAGCGCGAGCCGTCCGGCGACCACGTCGGGGAGTAGATCGCGTCGAGGCCGAATCGGAATTTCTTGACGATCTTTCCCGATGGAATCTCGACGATGTAGATCGCATCCTCGCCGCCCACCTTCGCCGGGATCGCGATCTTCTTCTCGTCCGGGGACCATGCGATCGCGGTGTTGAAGAAGCGCAGTGTCTCGAAACTGCCAGTCCGCTCGCCCTCGATCAGCTTCTTGGATTGCTTCCCGTCGAGCGCGGAGGCCAGGTAGACATCGTTGTACATGCTTCGATCGGAGATGTAGACGTACTGGAGCCCCGACGGGGACACGGACGCCGCCACGTTGAAGTTCGAGACGTCGTGCTCGGAGTCGGTCAGCTTCATCGCGATCTTGGTCGGGGTCTCGTGATCGACGATCTGAGGCAGGTATTCCTTGCGCACCGCCTCGGTCCACTTCTTCGAGAGCACGTCGATCGTGAGCCCGGTCGATGCCTCCAGGGCCCGCTCCGCGCTTCCCAGGCGCCGCGTCTTCTTCAAGATCTCGCCGATCTTCGCCAGACCGTAGTGGTCGGCGATAAACTGGAAGATCGATTGACCGAAGCGGTAGACCCGGATGTCGCCCACGTAGCCGAGCGTCCGGACCGGGATCAGGTAGCCTTCCAGCGACGCGTCCCGCAGCCACATCGCCGTGTTGGGATCGATCCCGCCGATCGACAGATACTCGGCCATCCCCTCCATGAACCAGACCGGGACCTGGGCGGCGAACGGATTCCCGAGAAGTCCCTGGTTCTCCCCGAAGAGGACATCCACTTGAAACGCGTGCACGAGCTCGTGGGTCATCACGTGATCGAGCTCGGAGTACGAACCGGTGAACGGGAGGAAGACGCGCCGCTTCAAGAACTCGGTGACGCCGCCGGTGCCGATCCCGAGCAGCTCCGGCGTGATGTTCGTCTGCTCGAAGTCGGTATGGGAAGCGTAGAGGACGAGCGGAACGCGGTTTCGGATCTCGTGATGTAGCACGCGGCTCAGACGCTGGTAGGCGCGCTCGGCCATGAGCGCCGCGTCGTTCACGGCCGCCTCCGTGCCCTGGTAGTAGTGGATGTCGAAGTGCTGGGTCCGGAGCACCCTCCAGTGGAAGCGCTTGTACTGGACCTTGTTCTGCCCGAAGAACTGGGCCGCCGCGCTGGATGGGAAGAGCGGAATCGCGACGGCGAGGGCGGCAACGGCGACCAAAGCGTACGATACGATGAGACGGCCCGCGCGGCGCTGAAGCCGATCCATGATGCTTCTCCTCATGCCACGGCCCTCTCCGTTCAGCCGGCCATCGCGGCGTCCCGCGCCTCCCGAAGCGCCTGCGGCACCGCGTCCTTGGGAATCGTTCCCTGCGCTGACTCGGGCCGCCCACCGCCGCGCCCTCCGTGGCGCTTGCAGATCTCGCCCAGCAGCGCGCCCATAGACATTGTACCCGTAGGGGCGGAAAAGTGCGCCCGTGGAGTCTCGTCGCCGCAAACGAGCAGGGCGGTCCCTCCCTGCTCCGCGATGAGCCCCGCGAGGAGCCCCGCCTCATCCGCGGGGCGATCCGGCGCGTGGAGCGCCACCACCGGTCCGTGCGGGCCGCGGGGTGCATCCGCGAGCAGGCGCGCCGCCTCGCGCTCCAGCGATTCCCTGAGGAGCGGCTTGAGGCGCCGATCGAGACGCCCGTGCGATTCCTTGAGCCGCTCGACGGCGCTCGGAAGATCGGCTTCCCCGGCCGTGAATTCGAGACAGACCCGCCGGAGGAGATCGCCGGCGCCACGGAGGCGCCGGAGCGCCCGCGCGCCGGTCACGAACGCGACCCGCGTGCCTCCCTTGTACCGCTCGATTCCGAGGATCGAGATCATGCCGACCTGGCCCGAGCGGCGGACGTGGGTTCCGCCGCACGCGGACCAGTCGTAGCCTTCGACCTCGACGACACGGACGGGTCCCTCGACATCGGGCGGCTTGCGGAGCGGAAAGCGGAGGGCGTCGTCGCGGGAGACGACGTGCGTCAGGACCTCTCGGTCCTCCCAGACGATCTGGTTGGCGCGGTCCTCGACGAGACGGAGGAGGTCCGTTCCGGGCGACGCGTGGTCGACGTCGATCGTGACCTC
>VBOZ01000008.1:111412-130995 GCA_005893305.1 Candidatus Eisenbacteria bacterium
TGACGGCCCCGTCGACGCGGTGCCAGATCTCGCCCTCGATCTCCTCCACGCCGAGCACCGTCCGGTCCCCGATCGTTCCGAGATCGCACGGCTGTCCTCCGCCACCGGGGTAGAACGCGGTCTGATCGAGAGCGACCCGCGGGCCGCCGTCCCTGTCTTGGACGGCGACAACGGTAGCCGTAAATTGCCGGAGGTGGGAGTCGTCGTAATAGAGAAGCCGGGTCAAAGCCGATGGCCCTCAGTGGCGCGTGCGGCGGGGGAACCTGGCGGATGATACAGGAGGGCCCCCCGGCAGGCAATGAGGGGCCCCGGCGCTTCCTCTGGCGCGGCGTCAGCGCGACAACGCCACGTTACGCTGCTCGATGAAATCGGCGATGCGCTCGATGATCCCCCGCAGCTCCGAGAGGTTCATTTCGAATCGCTCGTCGTGGGTGTAGGCCTTCTCCATCTCATGCACGACGCGGTGGAGCGCTTCGAGCTCCTCCACGATCTGTCGATCGATCTGACCCAGCCCGTCGACGGCGTCGTTGCTCGGACCGTTCGCCTTCGTCGGCATCGAGATCGAAACCGCTTCGGCCAGGTACTCGAGCTTCCGCGCTCCGGCGTCGACCTCCTCCAGAAGATCCGAGAAGTCCTCACGGAATTGCTGGCTCTCGATCCGTTCCAGCCGATGCGCTTCGCCGTTCAAGTGCTCGGCGACGCTCATCCGAAATCGGCGGTCATCGTCGCGACGCTGCGTAATCTCCTGGTACCCCTTGTAGCCTGGAACGCGGCGCGCGATCTCCTCGGCAACATCCAGCGTGGCAAGCTTCGGCTGGCGGATGCGTGGCATCTTTCCGTCCTCCTGACCGTTGCAGAGTGCAACCTGACGAGCCGTTCCCTGGCCGCGGTGCGCAGCGCCAGCTAATTTCCATCCATTCGCGCGGTTCTCGAATGAATTGCTCTATCCGCTTGAGGAACCGGCAGATCTAGTCCGTGCCGGCCTGCCGCCGATGGGCGACGACCCGAGCACTTGGAGACGGGACTGCAACGCCCATGCCACGGCGTCACGGCACGCCGGGTCCACCCACGATCCGGACCGCGTAGGGGAGATCGATCGGGGCCGAGCCGCGGACGATCAACCCGCCGGGAGAGACCTCGACGACCCGACTCGTGTGGATCTCCGAAGCCCAGCAATCTCCCGTCACGGGGTCGACCATGATCCCGAACGGCTCGATGCCGGTGAGGATCGCCTGCGCCGCGCCGGATGCGGAGAGCCGGGTCAAGCGTCCGTTCCCCGCGCGCGGCGTGCCGCGCTCGCTGACCCAGACGGATCGCGTCGCCGCGTCCACCGCGAGGTCCGCGATTCCGGACCATCGCCCCGGTACCTTCGTCGCCGTGGAGTCTCTCGCGTCGAGCAGGTAGAGATCATCGCCGCTCGATGTGCGCACCGCGGTCCAGGCGTGCTCCGCCGCCTCGTCGAGCGCGATCGCGATCACGCGAGCGCCGAGGGACCATTCGTTGAGTAGGATTCCATCGGCCGTGAACCGTCGCACCGTCCCTGCTTCGTTCCCGACCCAGACCGTGGGGTCGGCCGTTCCCGCTTCCACCACGTGGGCCTCTCCCAGCGAGGAGATCGTGCGGAACGTATCCACGCTCGCCGGATTGGGGCCGAACGCGCGCACGAGGTGGTCGTCGGGGAAGGCGATCCAGGCGACGCCGCGCAGATCGGAGACCGAGACGTCCGCCGGGTGCGGGTGATCGATGGTCGGCCCCGCGGGCCTCCCGTCGAAGTAGGTCCGCAGAATGAATCCCGCATCGGGCATCGTGAGCCAGAGGAGCGTGTGCACGCGGTCGAGCTCCATGTCCTCGTAGGCTTCCGCCGCGGGCTGGACGTAGAGGATGTCCCTCGCGTCGGGAGTCAGGCCAACGAGCCCCGGGAGCCCGGCCGAGAGCACCACGATCTTTCGCGAGCCCGGCGTGGCGGTGTCCGTCTGGCTCACCGCGCTGTCCCCGGAGAGGAAGAAGGCCACGAGGCGATAGTTGTACGTCTCGTCGTTCGTGACGGCGGAATCGACCGTGCCCGCGATCGTCTTCCCGTACGGATCGCCGATGTACTGAGGCGTCTCGCCGGACCGCCAACGGAGGAGACCGTACGAGGCCACGTCCGGCTGCGGAAGCCGCGTCCAGCGGATTTCGACCTGCCTGTTCCCCGCCAGTGCGGCGAAGCCGGCGATCCTCCCGCCCGTGGCGCCGTTCTTCGGGTCGAGCGGGTTCAGGCGATCGCGCTGGGCGCATCCGGCCAGGAGCGCGGCCAAGATCACCGCGGTGACCGCGACCCGGGTCGGCACGCCCGCGGCTCCGCGCGGGCACGCCGGGTAGCCCCTCACCGGGACTGGCCGGTAAAGAGGAGGAGGAGCCCCCCGATCAGGCAGACCTGGCCCACCCCCAGCGAGAACGCCGCGTACCGGTCATAGCGGGCCGCGCGGTCGTAGAGGTCCGGGATCTGGTCGACGTCCGAGGAGGCCAGATAGCGGTCGTACCACTCGTTCCCTTGATGGTGGAAGGCGACGGCCGCTCCCGAGAGGGCCGTCCCCACGCCGACCAGGGTCCACTGCACCCAGCGCTTGCGGAACAGCGACGTTCGCGGGGCGGGGCCCAGCGGAGGAGGCGGGAGACCCGACCCGCGGAGCGCGACCCGGGGCGGTCCATGCGCGGGGTCCAGGAACGCCGAGCTCAGGAGCACGGTGTCGGCGAACGATTCACGCCCGAAGCGGAGCGACGCTCCCTCGATCCACGCGGGCTTGACCGTGAGGGGCGTCTCGCCCAGAAGCGAGTCGGCAAGATCGCCGGGACGGGCGGTCAGGAGGACGAAGGCAGGCTCCGGGTCCGATCGCAGGAGAATCGAAGGCCGAAGGTCGAGGAAGACCGTCACCGTCGAGCCGGCCCGAATGGTCACGGGGAGCGCGTCGCGCGCGGGATCGAACCGGCGCGGATCCGCGGCGAGAACACGCACACGGACCGTCTTCGCGGGAAGATGGAGCGAGTCGATCGGAGAGCGCCCGACCGGAGCGCCATCAACGAGCACCTGAAGCCCGGGCGGGATCGTCTCGACACGCAGAACGCCGGACGGAGCCGCCGTGGAATCGGCGGGCGCGGCCGACGCGGTCATCGCGGCCGCCGACGTCCAGCCGAGCAGCGCCGCCGAAAGCACGACGCCGCGAAGCCGGAGGGCCACTCCCTGGGCCCGACGCGCTGGTCTAGTAGTCAAACCCCAGGTAGAACTCCCGCTCCCAGCCCGGCTGCACGCGCTCGAAGTCCGTCCGCTTGGCGAAGTCGTAGCGCAGGACCATATACCCGAGAAGGTTCATGCGGAGCCCGATGCCGAAGCTCCCCTTGGGGCGCGGCATCGATTCGAACTTCTCCCACGCGGAGCCGGCGTCGGCGAAGGCGGCACCCTCGAGGCCCGGCAGCCCGAATCCGCGGAACGGAACGCCGAGCACGACGTGATCGAGGAGCGGGAAGCGGTACTCGACGTTCGCCATGGCCATGCGCGTCCCTTCGAAGTAGCGCCGCGGGTATCCGCGCATCGAGAGGCTCCCACCCATCACGAAGCGCTGCGGATCGGCGCCCTCGCTCGCCCTACCCTGCAGCCGCACCGCGACCGAGGTCCACTGGCTCACCCGGAAGTAGCGCCGGATGTCCGCGAGCAGGGTCACGCTCTCGTTCCGTCCCGAGGTCAGGTTCGTCGTGATCGACCCGGTCACGTTGAGCCGGGACCCGTCGCGCGGCCCGGTCGGAAACCAAAGGGTGTTGTCGCTCACGATGGAGATCGAGTGGGTAGCGAGGAGCCCTTCCCGCTCGAAGAGGCCGCCGAAGCGGTCCTTCTTGTCGTAATAGAGGGACATCGAACCGTCGATCCGGCGGAATCGCGAGAACGGATAGCTCGCGATCAACGATCCGCCCGCGCGCCGCTCGAAATAGTCGTCCCCCACGATGTCGACGAAATTGCCCGCGGAGTGGAATACGCCGAATCCGTAGTTCCACCGGTGCTCGCGACGGACGTTCCAGACCGCCAAATTCATCCGGGAAAGAATCTCCGAGGCTTGCTGCGCCGTGTTCCCGACCTGGAAGTAGTAGAGGCGGTTCCCTAGGAGGTCGCTGAAGGCCCCCTGGAATCCCTCCGACACGTTTTCCGTCGCGGCCGCGGAGATGCCGCCCTGAATCAGATCGAGCCCGTAGTGGGCCTGGTACTTCGATGGCGCTTCCGTCGAGCGCGCCAGGGTCTCGTCCCAGCTCCACTGCGGCGGGCCCTGGGCGAGAGCGGTGTCGAGCGAGAAAGAATCCCCGGGAGCCGGCGTCCCGACCGGCATCTGATAGATCCCGAAGCCGCCGCGGTTGAATCCCGTGAAGAGGAAGCTCTTCCCGTCCGGGAGCCAGGCCGGATCGAGCGTGGCGCCGAGGATCCGCGCCGCGCGCGCGCCGTTCCCTTCGCGATTGACGGTGTAGATCTCGTACATTCCGTCCCGGTCCGAGGCGAACGCGATGCGCGAGCCGTCCGGGGACCAGGTCGGCGTCTGATCGGTCCACGGTCCACATGTGAGGTACCGGACGTCGAGGGACTCGACGTCGATCAGGAAGAGATTGTGGTGCCCTTCCTTTCCGTAGCGCGTCCGGTCCGAGGAGAAGGCGATCTCCGTGCCGTCCGGAGACCACGTCGGGTCCGAATCCGCGTAGTAGTCGTTCGTGAGCCGCGTGACCTCACCGGTGTCCCGCCGCATCACGTAGAGATCGGATTGCCCCGAGGCGCGGAGGCCGGAAAACGCGATCTTCGTGCCGTCGCGGGACCAGGCCGGCGAAGCGAGGGAGATCAGATCCTCCACGTGGCTCCGGAAGACGACCTCACGCTTCGCCAAGTCCATGATGAAGAGGGCGTCCCGTCCGCTCCACTTCGACACGAATGCCAGCTCGCCGCCGCGCGACACGTCGATCCGGCTCTGGAACGGGTGGAACGATTCGAACTGGGCGCCGCGCTGTCCGCGTACCACCGACTTCACATTCCGTTCGGTGCCCCGGTAGGTGGCGCTGTAGATGTTCGTGTACCCGCTCCGCGCGGAAATGAATAAGTAGCGATTCCCGCCCAGGATCGTGGTGTCCGGCACCGCGACCGGCTTCAAGTTCACGCCTTGGGAGACCGCGCGATCCTGAGCCATCGTGGCGAGGGTTCCTCGGTCCTTCACCTCGGGGAAGTAGCGCCGCTTCATCGCGAGGATCCAGTCCTCCGACACGCGCCGGGCGGGCACGCCCGTCACGCGCTGGATCAGCTTCTCGAACGAGTCTTCGCGGTGGAGCTCGGTGTAGAGGCGGCGGAGCGCGTCCTGGCCGTAGGTCTCGCCGATGTACTGGCAGAGCGACTGGCCGAGCTTGTAGACGGTGAACGTCCCGTCGTATTTCCAGAATTCGTTGATCTGGGGAAGGCTCCCCTCGAGGACCATGTCGGAGACCACCATCGTCCCCTGCGCGTCCCACTTCGTCGACCAGTACTCGGCGAGACCCTCGGAGAACCAGAGCGGCGGGACCAGGTAGCTCGCCCGGCGGTGCTTCTTGTACGACTCCTCCATGATCGAGAACTGGAAGACGTGGACCATCTCGTGGTGGAGCACGTGCTGGAATTCGGCGAACGAGCCGGTATACGGGAGGACCACGCGCCCCTTCATGAACTCCGTGAAGCCCTGCACGCCTTCCGGAACGAAGAAGGGGCTCACGTTCGTCTGCTCGAAGTGGTGGTGGGAGCTGTAGACGATCAGCGGGATCATGCGCGGGACTTCGTGCTGGAACTTCGCCGACAGATCCTGATAGCTCTCTTCGGCGAGGATCAGGGCCAACCGCGCGATCGGCTCTTCCTGGGGATAATAGAAGATCTCGACGTGCTCGCCTTTCAGCGTCAGCCAGTCAAAATTCTCGTACTGAACCTTGTTTTTACCGAAGGCGTAGTACTGCGCTGCGGCAGGCGCTGCGGCGGCAAATAGAAATGCCGCTGTGAGTCCTACGAGTAGCCCGTTCTTCTTCATTCTTGAGCGGCCTTCGGTCGAGTCCGCCCGGCGAGACGACATAGGGAGGAAATGCTTACAAGAATTATACCTGCGGACGCCTCCGGGATCAAGCCCGGAGCGTGAAAAATCGATCTTTGGAGCGATCATTTTCGAGATCGTTCGCCCTCTCGTTGTCAGCCCCTTCGGGTAGGGCCGTAGGCCTGGCTCCCACCGACCCACGTTCGGACCGCACGCACGCGATGCCACCGATCGACCGCCGTTTCGCGCAGATCGTGGTCGAAATGGACCAGATCGGCCGCGAAGCCGGGCGCGAGGCGCCCTAGGTGGAGGGGCCAGCCCGCGGCTCGGTGCCCCTCTTCGAGGTGGGCGCGCAGGGCCCGCGCCAGTCGGATCCGCTGCTCCGGGTGGAATGCCTCGTCCGGCGGCTCCTCGCCCTCACGACGCAGGAGCGCCGCCTGGAGCCCGAGCAGGGGCCCGGCCCGATCGAACGGCGCGTCCGATCCGAATGCGAGGCGCGCGCCCGCTCCTGCAAGGCTTTTCCAGGCGTAGGATCGTGCGGTCCGCCGACCCCAGTGGAGGCGGGCCACGGCGCGGTCGGTCAGCTGATGGATCGGCTGCACGGATGCGAGAACCCCGAGGCGGTGGAATCGCTCCCAATCCTCGGATCGGGATAGCTGAACGTGCTCCACGCGGGGCGGAAGCGGGAAGCGCTTCCCGGCCAGCAGGCATGATTCGATCGCGTCGAGCGCGTGACGAACGGCCCGATCACCGATCGCGTGAATGGCGACCGAGAGGCCGGCGTCCGCGGCCCGCGCGCACGCGGCCGCGAGCTCGGCGGGCGGCGTCACCTCGATCCCTCGATCGCCGCTCCCCTCGTACGGCTCCTCGAGCAGGGCGGTCGCCGAGCCTAGGGTCCCGTCGGCGAACATCTTCACCGGCCCGACCCGGAGGCGCTCCCCGCCCAGGCCGGCCGCGAGCCCCAACGTTTCGCCCGCCTCGAGCGAGCTCACCGGCACCGACAGGAGGAGTCGGAAGCGGAGCTTGCCCTCCCGCTCCAGCTCGGCCGCGGCGCGCCACGTGCCCGCCCGATCGAAGTCGTGGGCGCTCGTGATGCCGAGGGAGCGGGCCTTCGCGATCGCGGCCGCGAGGTCGTCCCGGGTCGGGGTCGCGCGCCGGATCCTCTCGGTCATGAGCTTTCGCGCTTCCTCGATCAGGACCCCGGTCGGAGCGCCGGAGCGGTCGCGCTCCACGCTCCCGCCCGGAGGGTCGCCACCGCGGTCGTCGATTCCGGCTCGCTCGAACGCGGCTCGATTTCCCCAGACCGAGTGCCCGTCCACGGCGTGGAGGACGAGCGGCCGCTCGGGCGCGATCCGATCCAGGAGCGCTCGAGACCTCTCCGAGGACGCCCACTCCCGGGGCACCCAGCCGCGCAGGAGAAGCCACTCTTCCCCCGGCGCGGCCTTCGCCCGCTCCGCGGCGGCGATCTCGATCGACCGCGTGTCCTGCGCCCGAAGCCACGGCTCGCCCAGCGCGCGAATCCACGTCACCAGGTGGATATGGGCGTCGGTGAAGCCGGGGGTCAGGGTTCCACCCTTGAGGTCGAGGCGCTTCGCCTTGCGGCCGGCGCGGGCTTTGAGATCGGCGAGGGGGCCGACCGCCATGATTCGGTCTCCTCGGACCCACACCGCCGTGTCAGGCGCGCGCCGCCCTCGCGGTCCTTTCGCGGGGCGCGAGGCGATCGAGGCATCGAGGAGCGTGGCGCCGTGGAGGAGCAGGTCGACCGGCGCGGTCACCGCGGCCCGACCTCCTTCTCGATCCACGCGAGATAGGGCGCGTGGCCGCCCTGGACCTGGAGGACCAGGATCTCGGGAACGCGATCGGGATGCGATGCCCGTATCGCCAAGACCGCGGCGCGGGCGCGGGAGGCGGTCGTCTTACCCCAGAGAAGGGTGCTCGAGTCCGCGCGCTCCTTCCCTTCCCACCGATAGAAGGCGCGCCCGTTCGGGGTGACGGTGGCGCACGCGACGGCGCGGGAGCGCACGAGCGCTCGGGCGGCCCGCTCCGCGGCAGCCCGGCTCGGATAGGCCGAGAGGATCACGACCGCGCGGGGGACGCGGCGCCGCGAGCGGGGAGCGCGGGGCCGCGGACGCTTCGTCTTTCGCTCAGCCATTGCTCTTCCCTCCCAGGCGCTCGTGGATTGCGCGCTCGATCCGGTCGGCCGCGCGCTCCCAGGTGAACTCGGCGATCCGCCCCCGCCCTCGCGCGGCGAGCGCGGCCCGTGCCGACGGATCGCGGAGGAGCGGCGCGACCTTGCGCGCCAGCGCCCACGCCCAGGGCCACCGGGCCACGGCGGCCGTCCCGCCGTCGACGGCGAAATCCTCGGTTCCGCTTCGGGTGCAGACGACCGCGGCGCCGCAAGCCATCGCCTCCGCCGCGGTGTTGCACCATCCGGCCCTCCGCTCGCCGCTCACGAAGAGGTCCGCGTCGGCATAGAGCCCCCGAAGCTCTTCCTGAGTCGGGCGGAGCGCCCAGCGAAACGGTATGGAGAGGGCCCGCGGGAGCTTCGGCTCCGGCTCACCGTTCGGAGGCGCGTCGAAGAGCGTGAGCTCGACCGAGACGCCGGTGGCGCGGGCCGCGGCTTCCACCGCGCGCGCGGCCGCCCACGATCCCTTCCTTGGCCGCGACAGCCGCCCATAGACGAGCGCCTTCACAGGGCTCCCCGCGCGGAACCGGTCGAGGCGCGGGTCGGGGTCGCGCGGCCAGAACATCTCCAGATTCACGCCGCCCGCCGCGTCGACGGCCTGCACGCCGCGTCGGGCGAGGTAGCGCCGCATCCCCGCCGAGTTCGCCAGCACGAGGTCCGCGCGCCGCCACGCCCTGACGGAGCCGCGGGCGCCTTCCAGGACGGCGTAGAAAACCCGGAGCGCCCCTTCGGCATCGGCGTCGAGGAAGAGCGCCGGGTCGGGCGAGAGCACGGCGTCCCACCGCCCGGGCCGAAGCTCCTCGAGCGTCCCGACGCGCCCGTCGAAGCGAAGCCACGGGCGCTCGACCCCGCGCGTCTCCGGCGTGAGCAACGCGACATCGTGCCCGCGCGCCACCCAGATTCGCCCCAGCTCCAAGAACCTCCGAACACCGCCGTAGACCCCCAGATGAGGCAGCGCGACCGCGATTCGAAGGGCGCTCATGAGCGCGCGGAGTTTACATTTGCCTCCCCCCACCCGGTGCACTAAATTCGCAGGCTATGCCTCGCGCGGCTGAGAGAAGCACGACCGAATGGCTGGAGCATTTGACCGTGCTCCCGGGCACGCCGGGCCACGAGCAGGCCGCCGCGCGGGAGATCGAGAGGGCCTTCTCCCTCTACGCCGACCGCGTGGAGCGGGACCGCGTGGGAAATCTCCGCGCGTGGATCGACGGCGCCGGCGATCCGCCGCGCCCTCGCGCGCTCCTCGCCGCCCACATGGACCGGATCGGATTTCTTGTGAAGTCGGTCGAGCCCGGGGGCTACCTCAGGCTCACCGAGCTGGGCGGGTTCGATCCGCGCACGCTTCTCGGCAAGGAAGTCCTGATCCATTCCAAGACCCCGATGGCCGCGGTCTTCGGAACAAGGCCGCCCCATCTCCAGAAACCCGGCGAGTCGGACCGCGTCCTCCCCGTCGAAGAGCTTTATCTCGACACGGGGCGCCCCGAGCGCGAGGTGCGTCGCCGGGCCCCGGTCGGAACGCCGGTCACGCTGCGCCAGCCCCCGGTTCCGCTCCTGGGCGGCCGCCTGGCCGCGCCCGCGATGGACGACCGCGCTGGGATCGTCGTGCTCCTGCGTACCCTCGAGACCCTGAGCCGCGATCGTCCGGCCTGGGACGTCGTCGCGGTCGCGACGGTCGAGGAGGAGTTCGCCGCCATCTGCTTCGGCGCGAGAACGGCCACGGAGTCGATCGACCCGCAGCTCGGCATCGCGATCGACGTGAGCCACGGCGACATGCCGGGCGCCCGCGAGGGCGACACGGTTCCGCTCGGCGGCGGCCCATCGCTCTGCGTCGGGGGAAACATCCACCCCAAGGTGGTCGAGGGGCTGCGCGCCAGCAGCCGCGCGCTCGGCATGACGGTCCAGATCGAGGGCTGCCCGATGGGCTCGTCCACGGACGCGATGGACATCCAGATCGCCCGCGAGGGAGTCCCGACCGCGGTGATCGGGATCCCCTGCCGCTACATGCACACCGGCATCGAGACCGTCGAGCCGCGGGACGTCGACGCGTGCGCGCATCTCCTCGCGCACTACCTCGCCGCCCTTCCCGTGGAGTGGCGTGCGACCGAGGTTCTGAAGTGAGTCGCGCTGCCGCGCCCACTTTCGAGGAGCGATTCCTCGAGACGTTCTCGAATGCCGTCGGCGTGAGCGGCGGCGAGGAGAGCGTGCGCGCCGCCGTCGTGGACGCGGTGAAGGACCACGTCGACTCGCTGGAGGTCGACGCGATGGGAAGCCTGGTCGCCCGGATCGCGCCCACGGGGAAGCGGCGCCGACCGCACGTCATGCTCTGCGCCCACATGGACGAGATAGGCGTGATGATCACCGGCATCGAGTCGGACGGCCGGCTCCGGTTCCGGAAGGTCGGAGGAATCGACTCGAGGATCCTGGTGGGCCAGGTGTTTCGCATCGGGTCGAACGGGCTACGCGGCGTTTCGGGAACCCTGCCGCCGCATCTCATCACGCGCGCCGACCGCGAGAAGGTGGCGGCGGTCGAGGATCTCTACCTGGATATCGGCGCGGCGTCACGCGAGGAAGCGCAGGGGCGCGTCGCCATCGGCGACTACGCGACGTTCGATACGACGTACGAGAGCTGGGGAGACACGCGCAAGGGAAAAGCGTTCGATGACCGCGTCGGGTGCGCGGCGCTCGCGAGCCTGGTGCGCCAGCGTCCGCCCGTACCTGTGACCGCGGTCTGGAGCGTCCAGGAAGAGGTCGGATTGCGCGGCGCCGCGGCGGCCGCCCGGCGCGTGGCGCCCGACCTCGCCGTCGTGCTCGAAGGCACTGCCTCGGGGGAAGCTCCGGGAATGGCGCCCGAAGAGTCGGCGCCACTCATGGGAGGCGGGCCCGCGCTCACCGTGCAGGATCGGAGCCTGATGGCCGACGCGCGCTTGGTGGACTTGATCGAGCGGACGGCGCGGCAGCGGAAGATCCCCACCCAGTGGAAGCGGCCGGGCATCGGCGGCACCGACGCCGGACGGATCGCCCTCTCGGGAGCCGGGGTTCCGTCCGCGGTGATCTCCATCCCCTGTCGCTACATCCATGCCCCGGCCGCATACCTCGACATCCGGGACGCGCGGCGCATGGTCGCCCTCGTCTGGCACTTGCTTGACTCTCTGACAAAGGAGTGGCCGTGAAATCGCTCGCCGGCAGGGTCGACTCGCTCCTCCCTTCCCTCCTCTCAGCGTTCGGGCCGCCCGGCCGGGAGAGCGGCGTCCGCGACGTGCTTCGCCGCGCGCTTCGCGGCCTGGGGAAAGTCACCGAGGACGCGACCGGGAACCTCCATCTCCATCGGCCAGGCAAGGGGCCGCGGCTTCTCCTCGCGGCGCCGATGGATGCCGCCGGCCTGATCGTGACCCGGGTCGACTCCACGGGCCTCGCGCGCGTGGCGGTCCTCGGAAACCGCAATCCCGCCGAGCTCGTGGGCGCCACCTTCCGCTTCGAGGACGGCGCGCTCGCGCTCCTCGGCTGCGATAGACCCAAAGGTACCAAGAGCGGCGCCGAGATCGAGGCGGATCAGCTCTTCCTGGAAACCGGATTGGGGCCGAAGGAAGCGGGGCGCCGGCTCCGCGTCGGCTCGATCGGCGCGATCGAGGATCGGCCGATCCGGCTCGGCGACCTCTGGTGCGCCGCGAATCTCGACAGCAGGGCCGGCTGTGCGGCGGTCGTCGCGGCGCTTCGCGCGACGCCCTCGCCGCGGTACGATCTACACGTGATCTTCAGCGCGCAATCGGACCTGAGCGCCCGCGGGGCGGTCACCGGCGCGTTCGGCGTCGACCCCGAGCAAGCCGTCGTGGTCGACGTGGCGCACGTGGATCCCAAGGAGACGGGCGGCGCGGCGGTCGGAAAGGGCCCCTGCCTGGGACTTAAAGAATCTGGGTTCCTGGCGCACCCCGAGGCGCTCGCGCTCGTAAAGCGCGCCGCCGCGGCGGCGCACGTCCCGACGCAGTGGCTGATCCGCGAGTCGGAAGGAAGCGACGCGCGCGCCGTCCGCGCGGCCCGCACCGGGGTCCCGACGGCTCTGATCGCGATCCCCGCCCGACGGAGCGGCGGTCCGGTCTCCTTCGTTCACGCGCGCGACATCGGCCAGACGGCGACTCTTGTAGCGCGGCTCCTCACGACGCCGCCGAAATCGAAAGGAGGACGGAGATGAAGGTCTCCGAACGCGGGGACAAGGCGCAAGCCTCCCCCATCCGCCGCCTCGCCCCCTACGCGGACGAAGCGGTGAAGAGCGGGGCCAGGGTCTATTACCTGAACATCGGCCAACCCGATCTGCCCACGCCGGAGATCGTGATGGAGCGCATTCGTAGCTACCCTGGGAAGTACGTCCCGTACAGCCCGTCGGCGGGAATTCCCGAGTTCCAGAAAGGAATGGCCGCCTACTACGCGCAGCAAGGGCTCCAGGTCGCGCCGGCCGAGGTGCTCACGACGGTGGGCGGGAGCGAGGCGCTCCAGTTCGCTTTCTGGGCCCTCTTCAACCCGGGCGACGAGGTCCTCCTCTTCGAGCCCTTCTACACGAACTACGCCACGATGGCGCTGGTCGCCGGCGTGGGCGTGAAGCCCCTCACGTGCGACTCGCGGACCGGCTACCACCTCCCCCCGATCGAGGCGATCGAGCGGGCCGTGGGCCCGAAGACACGCGGCGTCCTGATCTGCGCGCCCTCGAACCCGACCGGGACCGCATACACCGCGGCGGAAATCGACGCGATCGTCGACTTGGCCAAGCGGAAGGATCTCTGGATCATCACGGACGAGGCGTACCGCGAGTTCATCTACGACGGAACGAAGTGCGAAAGCCCCATGACCCGCAAGGGCGCCGAGGAGCGCACCGTTCTGGTCGACTCGATCTCCAAGCGGTTGAACATGTGCGGCGCGCGCGTCGGCGCCCTCGTGACCAAGAACGCCGCGGTCCGCGACGCCTGCTTGAAGTTCGCGCAGGCACGGTTGTCGCCGCCGACCCTGGGCCAGTACGCGGCGGCGGTGATCGACCAGGTGCCGGCCTCCTATACGCAGGGGGTCGTCGCGGAGTTCAAGAAGCGACGGGACCTCGTGCTCGAAGGCCTCGGGAAGATCCCCGGCGCGTTCGCCCGGAAGCCGGAAGGCGCGTTCTACCTCATGGCCGAGCTTCCCGTCCCCGACGCCGAGGAGTTCGTGATCTGGATGCTGAAGGAATACCGGAAGGACGGAGCGACCGTCATGGTCGCGCCCGGTGACGGCTTCTACGCCACGCCGGGCCGCGGGAAGAACGAGATCCGCTTCGCCTACGTCCTCGAGACGGGCGCGCTCACCAAGGCGATGGAGGTTCTGGCCGGCGCGCTGGAGGCGTACCCGATCCGGGTCGCCAAGTAGGGCCGGCGCCCGTTTACGAGAAGAGCGCCTTCACTCCCTCGCGCGCGGCGTCGAGCCAGGTGCCCGGGAAGAGGCCCGGCCAGAGCGTGGCCGCGGCGGTGACGAGGAGGACCAGGGCCAGCGTGACCGGCACCCGGATCGCGGGCAGGGCCTCCTGCGCCTCGCGCATGTACATGAGGACCATCAGCCGCAGGTAGTAGAAGATCGAGATCGCGCTGTTCAAGACGCCGATCACGGCCAGGAGAACGTGCCCGGACTGGACGGCGGCGCCGAAGAGATAGAGCTTCCCCGTGAAGCCCACCGTCGGCGGGATCCCCGAGAGCGAGATCATGAACAGGGAAAGCAGCGCTCCGATGACCGGGTACCGGAATCCGAGCCCGTTGTAGTCGCGCAGCTCCTCCCCCCGCTGCCCCTTGTGCTCGAGCAGCACGATCACCGCGAACGCGCCCAGGTTCATCGCCACGTACGCGATGAGGTAGAAGACCGCGGCCGCGCCCCCCGTCGCGCCGCCCGCGACGATCCCGATCAGGACGTATCCCGAATGGGCGATGCTCGAGTAGGCGAGCATCCGCTTCACGTTGGTCTGGGCGATCGCCGCGATGTTCCCGATCGTCATGGTGAGGGCGGCGATCACGGATAGGATCGAGTCCCACTCCGACTGGATCGGCCCGAACCCGACGAAGAAGACGCGGAGAATCGCGGCGAACGCCGCCGCCTTCGGTCCGGCCGAGAGGAATGCCGTGATCGGGGTCGGCGCGCCCTCGTAGACGTCCGGCGTCCACATGTGGAACGGGGCCGCGGCCACCTTGAAGGCGAGCCCGACCAGGATCAGGGCAACCCCCGAGAAGAGGAGCCCCTCCGGGATGGGGCCGGCCGCGCCGCTCACGCTCTCGGCGATCTTGGCGAGGTTCGTCGTCCCGGTGGCGCCGTAGACGAGCGCGATCCCATAGAGGAGGATCGACGAGGCGAACGCGCCGAGGAGGAAATATTTCATCGCCGCCTCGTTCGAGGCGTCGGAGTCGCGGCGGTAGCCCGCGAGAATGTAGAGCGAGATCGAGAGGACCTCGATCCCGAGAAAGAGCGTGATCAGGTCGAGGCTCGAGGCGAGGACCATCATCCCGACCGTCGCGAAGAGGAGCAGCGCGTAGTACTCCGAGTGCTCGACGTTGTCCTTCCGGAGGAACGGCATGGAAAGCAGGATCACGAGCCCCGTGCTCCCCAGGAAGAGCAGGTTGAAGAGCGTCGAGAGGTTATCGAGCACCGCCATGCCGGAATAACCGGTCTGCGACATCCCCCACTGCGCGGCGGTCCGGGCCATGGCATACAGGACGCCGGCGAGGGCGAAATACGCGGAGAGGTGTTTCTTCCCGTGCGGGAGCAGCAGGTCGACCAGGAGGAGCAGGATCCCGGTGATCGAGACGATCAGCAGCGGCTCGATCATCCCGAGCGGGGCGTCGATCACGAACGGGACCTTCACGGCGTGTCCCCCGCCCCGGGCGCGCTGCCCGCCGCGGACTCCGGCGCCGCTTCGACCGCCGCAGCCGACTCGCTCGGGGCCGGTTCGACCGTCGCCGCGGTCGACTCGCCCGGCGCCGTCTCACTCGACGCGGTCGTATCGGCAGCCGTCGCGCCGGCCGTGGCCGCGCCCGCCGCGGGGGGCTCCATCGAGCCCGATGCGAGGGTGTGCGCGTTCACCCGCTCCATGAGCTGGGAGACCGAGACGTCGAGCTTCCGGAGAAACGGATTCGGGAAGACTCCGATCCAGATGATCAGCGCGATCACCGGGGCGAGCGTCCAGAACTCGCGCGGCGTCATGTCTTTGAGCCCGCGATTCTTCTCGTTCGTGACCGGCCCGAACATGACCCGCTGGTACATCCAGAGGAGGTAAACGGCCGCCAGGATCACCCCCACCGCCGAGATCGCGGCGATCACCGGGAGCGCCCTGAATGCGCCGAGCAGGATCAGGAACTCGCCCACGAAGCCGTTGAGGCCGGGGAGCCCGAGGCTGCTCAGGCAGATCACCAGGAAGAACGCCGCGAACCAGGGGAGCACCTCCGCCAGGCCGCCGAACTCGGAGATCTCCCGGGTGTGGCGCCGCTCGTAGATCATCCCCACCGCGAGGAAGAGCGCCCCCGTGGAGAGCCCGTGGTTGATCATCTGGAGAATGCCGCCCTGCAAGCCCTGCGGGTTGAGCGCGAAGAGTCCGAGCATGACGAACCCGAGATGGCTCACCGACGAATACGCGACCAGCTTCTTGACGTCCGGCTGGACCATCGCGACGAGGGCGCCGTAAATGATCCCGATGACCGCGAGCGCGATGATCCACGGGGCGAACGCCTGGGTCGCCTCCGGAAAGAGCGGCATCGCGAATCGGACGAAGCCGTAGGTCCCCATCTTGAGGAGGACCCCGGCTAGGATCACGCTGCCGGCGGTCGGCGCCTCGACGTGCGCGTCCGGGAGCCAGGTGTGGAACGGGAACATCGGCACCTTGATGGCGAAGGCGAGCGCGAAGGCGGCGAAGAGCCAGAGCTGGGCGGTTCGGCCGAGCGGCGTCTCGTAGAGTCGCATGAGGTCGAACGTGAACTCCCCGTATGCCGCGTGGTACGAGAAATAGAGGTAGAGGATCGCCACCAGCATGAGGAGGCTTCCCGCCACCGTGTAGAGAATGAATTTGACCGCCGCGTAGATCTTCCGCGGTCCGCCCCAGACCCCGATGATCAAGTACATCGGGATCAGGACCGCTTCCCAGAAGACGTAGAAGAGCACGAGATCCAGCGCGGCGAAGACGCCGATCATCCCCGTCTCGAGCACGAGCAGGGTGGCGTAATAGGCCTTCACCTTGTCCGTGATGGCGGTGAAGGACGAGAGGATCGAGATCGCCGAGAGAAAGGTCGTGAGGAGGATCAAGAGGACGCTGATCCCGTCGACGCCCAGGGAATAATTGACCCCGAGGCTCGGCACCCACGGCGCGCGCTCGACGAACTGCATCCCCGGCTTCGTCGCGTCGAAGAGCGTGAAGAGCGGGATCGAGGCGACGAACGTGATCCCCGAGATCGCGAACGCGGCCCACCGAACGGCCTGTGCCTTGGACGAGGGGATGAGGAGCAGCAACGCCGCTCCCACGAGCGGGAAGAAGATCAGGAACGACAGGATCGGGACGCCCAGGATCGTCACGGTCGTGACCATTGCGCCGGCGGTCTCGGTCATCGGAGCGCCAGGTAGCCGAAGACGACCACCATCCCCAGCGTGAGGATCATCGCGTAAACCTGGACGTAGCCCGTCTGGGCCAACCGAAGCAGTCCAGCCGCGCGGTCGATCTCCCTGCCGATCCCGTTCACCGCGCCGTCGATGACCGCGGCGTCCACCCGTTTCCACAGGCTGACCGAGCCGCGGACGATCGGCTGGACGATCTTGGCGTCGTAGATCTCGTCGATCCAGTACTTGTTGAGGAGGAGCAGGTAGAGGCTCTTCACGCGCTCGCCCAAACGCTTCGGCGCCTCGGGGTCGACCACGTAGAACCGGTACGCGACGAAGATTCCGCTCAGGGCGACCACCAAAGAGATGACCATCAGCGCGATCTCAAGACCCGCCTCGCCCGCCGCGTGGCCCGCGTGGGCAGCGCCCACGACGCGGGAGACGTCGGCGAAGACCGGCTCGAGGAATGCGTCGAGGCGCTGTCCCCGCTCGATCAAAGGTACCTGCACGAGCCCCCCCACCGCGCTCAGCACCGCCAGGATCACGAGCGGGATCGTCATGCTGTTCGGGGATTCGTGGAGGTGGTGCTTCGCTTCTTCCGTCAGGCGCGAGGTGCCGCGGAACGTCAGGAAGTAGAGGCGGAACATGTAGAACGCGGTCAGGAAGGCGCCGATCACGCCGGCCGCCCAGAGCAGGGGCTGGCCCGACTTCCACGCGTACCAGAGAATCTCGTCCTTGCTGAAGAAGCCCGCGAGCGGGAACACGCCCGCGATCGCGAGGGTCGCGATCAGCATCGTCGCGTGCGTGCGCGGCAGGGCCGCTCTCAGGCCGCCCATCTTCTCGAGATCCTGCTCCCCGGAGAGGGCGTGGATCACGCTGCCCGCGCCAAGGAAGAGGAGCGCCTTGAAAAAGGCGTGCGTCATCAGGTGGAAGATCCCCGACGTGTAGGCGCCCACGCCCAAAGCGAGGAACATGTATCCGAGCTGGCTTACGGTCGAGTAGGCGAGGACGCGCTTGATGTCCTTCTGGACGAGCCCGATCGTCGCCGCGAAGAGCGCCGTCGCCGCCCCGATGACCGCGACGACCATGAGCGCCGCCGGGGCCAGCGTGTAGAGGATGTGGCAGCGCGCCACCATGTAGACGCCCGCGGTGACCATCGTCGCGGCGTGGATGAGCGCGCTGACCGGCGTCGGGCCTTCCATCGCGTCCGGGAGCCAGACGTGGAGCGGAATCTGGGCGCTCTTCCCCATCGCGCCCACGAAGAGGAAGAGGGCGATCGCTGTCGCCAGCCCGCCTCCCACCGCGAGGCGCTCGGGCGCCTCCGCGAAGACCCGGCCGAAATCGAGCGTCCCGAACGTCACGAAGACGAGGAAAATCCCGATCAAGAATCCCCAGTCGCCGATCCGGTTCACGACGAACGCCTTCATCCCCGCCTGCGCCGCGGCCGGCTTCTGGTACCAGTACCCGATCAGGAGGTAGGAGCAGAGACCGACCCCCTCCCACCCGAAGAAGAGGAGCAGGAAGTTATCGGCGAGGACGAGCATGAGCATCGAGAAGGTGAAGAGGTTCAGATAGGCGAAGTAGCGCCCGTAGGCTTTCTCGTGCGCCATGTATCCGGTCGAGTAGACGTGGATCAGGAACCCGACACCGGTCACGACGAGCATCATGACCGCCGAGAGCGGGTCGAGGCCGAGGCGGATCGGCACGGAGAGGTCGCCCGAGTCGATCCAGGGGAAGAGCGTCTGGACGAAGACCTGTTCCCCGCTCGGAAGGCGAAGCAGCGAGACGAAGCAGCCGACCGCGATCGCGAAGGCGGCGCCCACCGTGCCGGTCCCGATCGCGCTGACCAGCTTCCTCGGAATCCTCCCCGCGCCCAGGCCGTTCACGATCGCTCCGAGAAGAGGCAGAGCGGGAATCAGCCAGAGCCAATCGAGCGGCACGCGCTATCCTTTCAGGAGGCGGACGTCGTCGACGTTCGCCGTGGACTTGAGCCTGAAGATCGCGACAAGAATCGCGAGACCCACCGCCACTTCCGCGGCCGCGACCGCCATCACGAAGAAGACGAAGATGTGCCCGTCCATCGTCCCGTGCTGGCGCGAGAAGGCGAGGAAGCTCAGGTTCACCGCGTTCAACATCAGCTCGATCGACATGAAGATGATGAGCGCGCTGCGGCGCACCAGGACCCCCACGACCCCGATCGTGAAAAGAAGCCCGGCCAGAACCTGGTACCAGTAGAGAGGAATCGACGAGGCGCCGGTCACGCGAATTTCCTCTTTGCCAGGACGACCGCGCCGACCACCGCGACCAAGAGCAGGATCGAGGTGATCTCGAAGGGGAAGAGCCAGACCGTGTAGAGGATGCGGCCGATTGCGGCCGGCGAGCCGAAGTCCGGCGGTAGCACGGCCTCGGGCATTCCCGACGAATCGCCCCCCGCGGGCGAGAGGACCGTCCAGAGCAGCTCCACGAAGACGAGGAGAGCGAAGAGGATCCCAAAGCCCTTCGCGGCGCCCGGGGTCAGGATCGCAGACTCACTCTTCACGTTCAGGAGCATGACCACGAAGAGGAAGAGCACCATGATCGCGCCCGCGTAGACGATGACTTGCAGCGCCGCGATGAACGGAGCGTGCAGCATGACGAAGAGTCCGGATACCGAGAGAAGGACTCCGACCAGAAGGAGCGCGCAGTGCACGGGATTCCGGTGGAAGACCACGCCCAGCGCGCAGCCGATGGCGATCCCGCCGAACATCGCGAAGAGGAAGGGCTCGAAGAGC
>VBOZ01000008.1:131042-131627 GCA_005893305.1 Candidatus Eisenbacteria bacterium
AGCGAGACCGGCAAGAGCACCTTCCACCCGAAGGCCATCAGCTGGTCGTAGCGGAGGCGCGGGAAGGTGGCGCGGAGCCAGACGTAGAAGAAGAGGAAGGCGCTCAGCTTGATCAGGAACCAGACGGGGCCGGGCAGGAACGGACCGTTCCAGGCGCCGAGGAAGACCGTGATCGCGACGCCCGAGACGACCATCATGTTCGCGTACTCGCCGAGGAAGTAGAACGCGAACTTCATGCTCGAGAATTCGGTGTGAAACCCCGCGACGAGCTCGGTCTCCGCCTCGGGCAGGTCGAACGGCGCCCGGTTCGTCTCCGCGATTCCCGCGAGCAGGTAGACCACGAAGCCGACGAACTGCGGCACGACGAACCACATGTGCGCCTGCGCGCGGCCGATCTCAGCCAAGCTGAGCGAGCCGGTCATGAGAATCACGCCGACGAGCGCGATTCCCTGCGCGAGCTCGTACGAGATCATCTGGGCCGAGGAGCGAAGTCCGCCCAGGAGCGGGTACTTGCTGTTCGACGCCCAGCCCCCCAGCACGATGCCATAAACGCCCATCGAGGTCGCCCCGAGCACGAACAGGAGC
>VBOZ01000008.1:131641-139120 GCA_005893305.1 Candidatus Eisenbacteria bacterium
CGTCCGGCCGAAGAGCTGAACGGTATCGCCCCACGGGATCACCGCCGTGGCAACGAGCGCGGTGATCACGGTGAGCGCCGGGGCGAGGACGAACACCACCTTGTCGGCCTGCGACGGGATGATGTCTTCCTTCATGAAGAGCTTGATGCCGTCCGCGATCGTCTGTAATAACCCGAACGGTCCGACCCGCTCCGGCCCGATCCGGTCCTGCATGTGTCCGATCACCTTCCGCTCCATCCAGACGATGAGCGGCACGCCGAGCAGGATGAAGCCGAGGACGATGTGTACCTTGATCGCGGCTTCGATCAGCGTGGCGGCGTCCACGCGGCTACTTCAGCTCCGTGAGGAGGCGGTCCATCTCCTGCGGCGTGACGTTCTCATGATAGCGGTCGTTCACCATGAGGACCGGTGCCGTGCCGCAGGAGCCGAGACACTCGACGGATTCGAGCGTGAATCGGCCGTCCTGCGTCGTTTCCCCGTCGTGGATGCCGAGGCGGTCCTCGATCTGGCGCTGGAGCCGGTGTCCCCCGCGAAGAGAGCAGGAGAGGTTGCGGCATACTTGCAGGAGGAACTTCCCGACCGGCTTCTCGTGGAACATCGTGTAGAAGGAGACGACCTCCCGCACCGCCTGCGGCGTGAGCTCGAGGAGCGTGGCCACCTCGGCCTGGGTCTCCTCGCTCAGCCACCCCTGCTCCCCCTGCGCCACGTGGAGCGCGGGGATCAGCGCGGACTGGTTCGTCTCGTACACGGTCTTGAGCGCCTCGATCTTCTGGCGAGCCTGCGGGGAGAGCACGGAATCAGCTCTCCACGTTCGGGAATTGATCGGAGCGGGTCGGGAAATCCTTCCGGAGTGGATAGCCGAGCCAGCCGTCGGGGGTCAGGATGCGCTCCAGATTGGGATGCCCCTCGAACCGGATCCCCATCATGTCGTAGACCTCGCGCTCCATGAAATTGGCGCCGAGCCAGACCGCGGTGGCCGACGCCACCGTCTGACCGTCATCGACTCCGGTCTTCAGGAGGAGGCGGCGATTCCAGCGGAGCGAGTAGAGGTTGTAGATGACCTCGAATCGCGGCTCCCCGGGGTCTTGATGCCCGCGGAGGTCGACCGACGTCACGTCGCTGAGAAGGGCGCAATCCAGATTCGGGTCGGCCTTCGCGAGGCGAAGGGCGTCCAGGACCGCTTCCCTTTTTACCCAGATCGAAAGCTGGCCGCGGAACGACCGCTCGCGGAGCACGCCGTCCGGAAGCTTGGAGCGAAACAGCTCGACGACTTTCGTCTGATCCGGCGTGAGCGGATCGATCAGCTCGGGGTCGGGGGTCAATCCCATTCGAGCGCTCCCTTCCCCCAGACGTAGACGAGGCCCGCGAGCAGGATCGCGATGAACACGCCCATCTCGATCAGCCCGAACATGGCGAGCTGCTTGAAGACGACGGCCCAGGGATAGATGAAGACGGTCTCGATGTCGAACACGATGAAGAGCATCGCGACCAGGTAGAAGCGGGTATGGAAGCGCTCGCGCGCCGTCCCGACGGGCGTGACGCCGCACTCGTAGGGAAGGAGCTTCGCCGGATCGTTGACCCGACGGCCCAGGAAGTGCGACGCGGCGAGCGTCGCCACGGCAAAGCCCGTGGCCACGACCACCATCATGAGGATCGGGATGAACGCGGCGCTGCTGTTGGGGTCGACCGGGCTCACGAGACTCCCTTGCGCGACGTCGTTTCGAAGCGCCGGCCGGCGTCCCGCGCCGGGATCCGCGCGACTTCGTGAAAAAAGGTGCTAAGTCCGGCAGGATAGTGAGTTGGCGGCTCGACTGTCAAGCCACTTTCTCGAATTCGACCTTCTGTTCCGTGCCCGAAACCCGCACCGCGAAAAGGTCGGGATCATGCTCGAAGAGGAAGAGCCAGCCCTCGCGCGTCGCGTCGCGCAGGATCGCGCGCTTCGTCTCCAACGTGGTCATCGGGTAGAGGTCGTAGCCCATGATGAACGGAAGCGGCAGGTGCGCCACGGTCGGCACCAGATCGACCGTGTAGAGCGCGCGGCTCCCGGCGATGTCGAAGAAGCAGCCCTGGTGTCCCAGGGTGTGCCCGGGGAGATTCTTCATCCAGATCCCGGGAGCGATCTCGAGGTCGTCGTCGTGAAGCAGGAGCTGCCCGGAGGCCTCGAGCGGATCGTAATTCTCGGGCAGATAGGAGGCCCGGTTCCGCTCGTTCGGGTGATGGGCGTCGTGCCACTCCTGCCTTCGAACCAGGTAGTCCGCCTTGGGAAAGGTCGGGCGAACGGTGCCGTCCGGATCGCGCGTCGTTCCACCGCCGCAGTGGTCGAAGTGGAGGTGGGTCATCGCCACCGTGTCGATGGCGTCGGGCGTGAGCTTGAGCAACGCCAGGTCGGAGAGCAGCTCCTCCGGCCCCTCGATCGCGTAGATGTCGCGGAACTTCGCGTCCACCTTCGTGCCGCAGCCCGCGTCGACGAGGATCCGCTTCCCGCCGCCCTCGATCAGGAGGCAGCTCATCCGCATGCGGATGCGGTTTCGCTCGTCGGCGGGGGCGACCCGATTCCAGAGCACCTTCGGGACGACGCCGAACATGGCGCCGCCGTCGAGGCGGAACCGGCCGCCGGAGAGGAAGGTGACCTTGTAGGGACCGATCTGGAGCGAGGGCAAAGCACCGCCTCGGGGGCGGTCGGCGCCCTCCGGGCCTGCGCCCTTCCCCGCGTCTCCGACGATCGGTTTTCCGGAGTACCCCATAAGCCGAGTTCTGTCGGATTGCTCCGTGGCGACCATTTCTCTGGGGCGCGCGTTCCCGCACGCCTCAAGCGACCTACCCGGGACTCGAGCGAGGCGGGCCACCTCATCGTCCCCTATTTGGTCTTGCTCCGGGTGGGGTTTACCAAGCCGGAGGCGTCGCCGCCTCCGCTGGTGCGCTCTTACCGCACCGTTTCACCCTTGCCGCGGGCTTTCGCCCGAGGCGGTTTGTTTTCTGTGGCACTTTCCCTGGGATCGCTCCCGCTGGGCGTTACCCAGCACCCTGCCCTACGGAGCTCGGACTTTCCTCGGGTCGCGCGCGAGGCGCGGCCCGCGGCCGCCTGTGGTACTCCGGAATTCCACCTGCCTGTTACGGGGGTGAGTCTACGGGTCGAAGCGCGCGGAATCAAGCGGGCGGGGCGTCGAGGCCCTCCGCGTCCAGCGCTTCGTTGGCGAGCGCGTCGGCGCGAGCGTTCTCCTTGCGGGGAACGTGCTGGATGGTGTGCATGGGGACCGCGTTCAAGAGCATCGTCGCCTGGCCGTGGAGCGATTGGAGCCGCGGCTCCTTCACCTTGTACCGGCCGTTGAGCTGGCGCACGACGAGCTCGCTGTCGAGGTAGAAGTCGGCCTCCCTCGCGCGAATCTCACGCAGGTACTGGAGCGCCGCGATGATCGCCAGGTACTCGGCCTCGTTATTCGTGTGGACCCCGAGCGTGCGGCTTGATTCGTAGACCGTGTGCCGGGACTCGTCCTCGACCACGATGCCGATCGCGGCCGGGCCGGGGTTCCCGCGCGCGGCGCCGTCGGTGTGTACGATATAGCGCATCCGCCGAGGGTACCCGCACGGGCCCTGGTTTGACAACGCCGGAGCGCGCGGGCACAATGCCGTCGAACGATCCCCTTCTCACGAGAAAGGACGCATGACAACCGTGGCCAAGCCGACCTCGCAAGACGCCGACCTGATTCTCAAGCTCTACGAATTGAGGCGCGATCCCGAAATGCGCCGTGCGCGCGCCTTCATGATTTCCGAGTTCAACGCCGCGAACTGGGAAGCGGTCCGTCCCCATTACCTGACCGGAAACGAGCTGGATCGGCAGTTCCGCATGGCGACCTCTTACTGGGAAATGGTGGCCGCCTTCGTGAACCGGGGCCTGATCGACGAGGACCTCTTCTTCGACACGCACGGCGAGGACATCGTCATCTGGAACAAGGTCAAGGGGCTCGTCCAAGACGCGCGGAAGCACATCCGCCCCACGTGGCTATGGAATCTAGAGAGGATGGCGCGCCGCCACCTGGCCTGGCGCGAGCACTCCTTCCGGATCGCGTCCCAGGTGATCGAGCGGGGATCGAGGTTGAGCGGCCGCCGTTCGGCGGCGTCGGCCAAGGCGGTCGCCTCGGCCAAAGCGGCCGCCCCGAAAAAGTCAGCGCGGTGAGCAGCAGCTTCGGCAAGGTTCTCACGATCGCCACGTTCGGCGAGAGCCACGGTCCTGCTGTCGGCGTGATCCTGGACGGCTGCCCACCCGGCATCCCGCTCGACGCGGAGACGATCCAGCGCGATCTCGACCGGAGGCGGCCGGGACAGAGCGCCGTCACCACGCAGCGGAAGGAGCCCGACAAGGTCGAGGTGCTCTCGGGCGTCTTCGAGGGAGTGACGACCGGGGCCACGATCGCGCTCGTCGTGCGGAGCGTCGACGCGCGCCCGCAGGACTACGCGAACCTCAAGGACCTCTTCCGCCCCGGACACGCCGACTACACCTACTGGAAGAAGTACGGGGTGCGCGACTATCGCGGCAGCGGCCGGTCCTCGGGGCGCGAGACCGTGGGACGCGTGGCGGCGGGCGCGGTCGCGCGAAGGGTGTTGGAGCGTGAGGGCGCCCGCGTTCAAGCCTATACTGTCCAGGTCGGCGATCTGGTCGCAAAGGAGCGTGATTTGGAGTTCGCGGAGCAGAACGCCGTACGCGCCCCCGACCGGAAGGCGGCGCCCGCGATGGAGCGCGCGATCTTGGAGGCGCGCGAGGCGGGCGACTCGCTGGGAGGCGTCGTCGAGATCCTCGCCTCCAGCGTTCCGGCCGGCCTCGGCGATCCGGTGATGGACAAGCTCGACGCCTCGCTGGCCTGGGGCCTCATGTCGATCGGCGCGGTCAAGGGCTTCGAGGTGGGCGAGGGTTTCGCCGCGGCGCGGATGCGCGGATCGGAGATGAACGACCGGATGGAGCGCGGCGGGTTCGCGAGCAACCACGCGGGCGGGATTCTGGGCGGAATCTCGACCGGCGAGCCGATCGTGACGCGCATCGCGGTGAAGCCGCCGTCCTCGATCGCCATTCCCCAGAAGACCGTGGACACGGCCGGCGAGGAGCGCGAGTTCGCGATCTCGGGCCGACACGATCCTTGCCTCTGCCCGCGCGTCGTTCCCGTCGCGGAGGCGATGACCTGCCTCGTCCTGGCCGACGCCCTCCTGCGCCAGCGCTCGATCGAGCACTGGCGGCCGAAGACCAACGTTTGATCGAGCGGATCCGGACCCGCGTCACCGAGATCCTCGGAATCCGCTACCCCATCCTTCAGGCGGGGATGATCTGGGCCTCGGGCTACAAGCTCGCGGTCGCCTGCGCCGAGGCCGAGATCCTGGGCACGATCGGGTCGGCCGGAATGAAGCCCGACCTCCTGCGGTCTCAGATCCAGAAAGCCCGCGCCCTCACGAAGAAGCGGATCGCGGTCAACATTCCATTGTTGCGGGGGGATGCGGCCGAACTGCTGGACGTGGCGTTGAGCGAAGGAATCGACGTGATCGTGACGAGCGCGGGCAATCCTGTGTTGATGGCCCCGCGAATCAAGACCGCGGCCGCCACCTGGATTCACGTCGTCCCCAGCGTGAAGCACGGGCGGAAGGCCCAAGACGCGGGGGTCGACATCGTCGTCGGCGAGGGATTCGAGGCCGGCGGCCACAACGGCGTCGACGAGATCACCACGTTGGCGCTGATCCCACAGCTCGTCGACGCGCTTCAGGTGCCTGTCTGCGCCGCCGGCGGGATCGCCGACGGGCGTGGCTTTCTGGCCGCGATGGCACTCGGCGCCGAGGGCGTGTCCATCGGCACCCGGTTCGCCGCTACGATGGAGTCATCCTCGCATCAGAATTATAAAGAGGCGATCGTCGGCTCCCCCGATAGCGGCACGATGCTCTTCGCCAAGAAGATCGCCCCCGTCAGAGCCATCATCAATACGTTCGTCCGGCGAGTGCGCGAGGCCGAAGCCCGCTGCGTCACCCGCGAGGAGCTGGTGGAGGTCTACGGCCGACATGCCTCGCGTCGCGGCATCCTGGAAGGCGACCTTGAGGAAGGCGAGTTGGAAGCCGGCCAATCGAGCGGGCTGATCCGCGACGTCGTTCCCGCCGCGGAGGTCGTGCGTCGCTTCGTGGCGGAGTACGAAGTGGGGCTAGAGACGCTTGAGCGGCTGAAGTAGGGTGAGCGAGTCCATTCGTGGGACGCGGTGCGGTGCCTGGGACCCTCGACCCTTGGCGGGGAGAAGTCCCGGCATCAGTGGCGGCGCGGAGCGCCGTCCACTGCACGCCGAAGTTAGGCGGTTACCTGGCCCCAAACAGCGAGGCAGCCACTTCTGAAAAGAACACCATGAAGGCAGCAAGGACTGAAGCAAGTGCCAGCAGCGCCAAGCCGGAAAACTCGAGAACCGCGCTTACATCGAAAGAACTTGGAAGGTGCTTGATGGCGTTCTCACGCATCTCGACGAGCTTCACCGTCCCCGCTGCGGGTGCGATGTCGTTGTCTGCAAGGAGCTCTGAGCTCCTCGCCGCGATGCCAACCACAGCGCAATGAAACCTCTTGGCGAATGTGCCTCGCTCGTAGCGCGACCTAATTACAGCGACCACGAACGCCGCCAAGGCAAGTCCCAAGATGACGATCAGAGCTGCATATCCTAGCCCGAGCTCAAGGTTTGAGCTCCTTGTCCTGTACACGGCAATCCCCGCCATTTCTGCAAGCACCAGCGTCGTCAACCACCGCACATTTTCTACAATCGCGATGAGGTCCCGTTCGTAGGACTCTAGGGTCTGCTCAAGCCTCTTGTTCGTGGATGGTCCGGCATCGGGTGTCAAAGCCATATGTCCTCCAGAACTGTGGCTTCTCGGTTGTCCGCCTGACGAGTGGTAGATGGTTCAGTGTAGCCGCGTGAGCAGAAGATCTTGGTCTGCCAATTGAGTCGTTCGTCGTAGACCTTCGCGATTCTCCGCCTTCAACCGAACGCTTTCCAGGGGCCGCCGGGCATCACACTGCATTCGTCCGGTTCTCCTGTATAGTCGGATGGTCGCTGGGTGATGATAACGTATGCGCTACACCTCTCTGCAGCCTGGGGGGTAGAGCTTTTCGAGTACTAGGACCGGCCCAAGCACAAGAACTGGGGAGTCATTGACTGGGACTCCTTCTTATCCGCCGCGCCCAGAAGAGTCTGGCTCCGGCGGAAGCAATTCGCGGAAATCCGCGTAGTTTCTTGATGCGAGCTTGCCGATGAGCTCCCTGATCGCCGTTCGAACCAAACCCTCATCTTCCCTTGACCGAGCGGCGCGGATGACCGCCTTCACCGAATCGCGCCAGACATCCACTACCCATCCGCGTTCGTCCCCCTCGATCATACACGCGAGCGATTCTAGCGCCTCCAGCGAATGGACTGAAGCAACGATCGCAAGACGCTCCAGGACCATGTGATCGCTGTCGGTCTTAGGCAGGATTCG